>JAIRJU010000035.1 GCA_031260485.1 Pseudomonadales bacterium
GCTGGTTTGCCACGCTCACCGAAAAGCAAATCCGCCGAGGCACGCATCGCTCCACTCAGGAACTTGAACGGGCCATCCGGCAATATCTGGAAATCAACAACGCCAACCCAAAGCCATTCAACTGGACCAAGAGCGCGGATGCAATCTTGGCCAGCATTGAACGATTTTGTCTGCGAATTTCTAACTCAGGACACTAGCGTTGTGAATTAATTGCCGCGGCCTCTGGCGCCGCCGCCACCGCCACCACCTTGTCCGCCACCGCCCTGGCCACGGCCTTGACCCTGCGGACGTGCAGCAAGTTCTGTCGCGTCAATGTAACCATCCTTGTTGGTATCGATGCGGGCGAATGCGGCTTTGAGTTGCTCCTCGCTCAACTGCTGGCCTGCGCGCGCGGCGATGAATTCGGCTTCGCTGATACGGCCATCTTTGTCGGTGTCGAGGCTTTCCAGCGAGAAGGCAGGGCCACCGCCGCCGCCACCGCCCTGGCGGCCACCGCCGCCCTGTGCGTAGCTGTTGCTGGCCAGTGTAACCACGCATAGCGTGGCCAAGGTCATCATGGTACTAAAGGTTTTCATGCGAGCGCTCCGTAGATATTCAAGAAGGAAGGTAGGATTACTGTCCGGGTGGACCACATGTTTCAACGTCGAGGGCCGCGCTTAGTTTACGCGCGTTCGATTGCAATCAGAGAGCGGCAACGTAGAATCGCCGTAACTTCAGGAAGCGCTGCGTGCTGATTTCGTCTCCTCTCTTTGCCCCGCACAAACTCCGTCTCTTGCACGAGATGGGCATTACCGTCTATCTGCCGCGCTACCGCTTGCCTGGCGCCGCGCCGTCGCCTGTGGCTGTGGCGCAAGCGCATCGGAGTGCGCAGGCCGAGGCGCAGCAGCAGCCTCAAGTGCTGGCGCAAGCGCTGCCTGATCTGCCGGAGTTGCCGCTAGAATCGCCGCCTGAATCGCCGCCGCTGCACGCTTATGCGGCTGAGCCACAGGCGCTGCAAGATTCGCACGCGGAGGCTCCCGCTTTCTTACGCCGTGCCCCGAAAATCGACATTGCGGTAAGCGCGCCTGCCGCGCGGGAAGCTGCGCCAATCATCCCTATGCCCGCCGCGCGCGCGGTGCTGGCAACGGACGAAACCGCAACACGTTTTCAGGCACTGTTGTTTCCTGCCACCAATGCACTGGCAGTGTTGACGCTGCTGCCGGCGTTGGCGCGGCAGCAATTGCAAGAACGCGAACGGCAGTTGTTGCAGAACATCCTGCGCTGGCTCGGCGTGGCCGAACCCAGTTTGCGCGGCACGCGGCCCTTCCAATGGCCGCTGCCCAATTTTCCTGGCGGCGGCCTGCCGCTTGCGGGCGCGAGCTTGCGTGCTTTTCTCGATCAGGCGCAGCGTGAAGAAAAGTTCACGCGCGTACTGATTTTTGGCGTGCTGTTGCAAGAAGCGCTGGAGGCCACCGCTGCGCCGCGTGAACGCTACGCAACCTACAGCTTGCAGGAGCTGGTGGCGGTGCCCGCGCTCAAGCGCGAGTGCTGGCTGACTCTGGAACCTTTGCGCCAAGCGCTCGCGCCGTGAGCGCTGATCTTGCCGTTCGTCCGCTCGCGCTGGGCGATTGCGCCACGCTGAGCGCGCGTTTGCCCGCGCTGCTGGCGGGGGATTGGTCGGTGGCGGCGCTGGCGGCTTCGCCCCATCAACAGCGTGTGTTGGCGGCGCGCAGCGATCTACCTCAACTCCGGGGTTTCGCCGCGTATTACCAGGTGCTCGACGAATGCCACCTGCTCGACCTCGCCATCTGGCCCGAATGGCAACAGCAGGGCCTGGGGCGCTATCTGCTCGAAGCGGTGCTGGCGCAAGCGCATGAGAGCGGCTGCACGCAATGTCTGCTGGAAGTGCGTCGCTCGAATCTCGCCGCGCGCACCTTGTATCAGCGCGTGGGTTTTAATGAAGTAGGCAACCGGCGCGGTTACTACCCGCCGCGCGAAATTGGCGGCGGGCGTGAAGATGCGTTGCTGTATTCGCTGGAGTTGCGTTAGCGCGATGTTGATTCAAATGCTGACGCTCTGAGTTTGCGAGCGTCCTCTCCCTCGCCTCCTTGTATGGACCGGACACACGTGGGGCGGGGAGGGAGAGAAACGAGTTAGTTGAACAGCACTTATCCCAGAAAATCCATCTTGCCCAGCGCCACGCCATTGTGGCGCAGGATGTTGTAGGTGGTGGTGATGTGGAAATACATGTTCGGCAGTGCCCAGTTGCGCAGGTAATAATCGCCCACGAATTCGAGTTCGCGTGGGCCGGCTTGCAGCTTGATTTGTTTTTGCGCGCTGCCATCGATGGCGGCGGCATTGAGGGTGCCGAGAAAATGGCTGGTTTTCTCGACGCGGGCTTGAAGCTCGGCGAAGGTCACTTCCGTGTCTTCGTATTTCGGGATGTCCACGCCTGCCAAACGCGCGCCGCAACCCTTGGCCATGTCGCAGGCGATCTGTACTTGGCGGCTCAGCGGGAACATGTCAGGAAAGAGACGGGCATTGGTGAGCACCTTCTCGTCCACTTTCTTTTCGGCGGCATACTCACCGCCTTTTTTGAGAATGGCCGACAGGTTTTTCAGGTAGTGCTGGAAAACGGGAACGGACGAGGAATACATGGACAAGGACATGGATCTTGATCTCCAAAGATGGCGTGAAAGGTAGCGTGAAACAAAAAACCCGCTACGCGGGCGCGGCGGATTCTACTCTTTTTTTACCTGCGTTTTTTTACCTGCGCTTTTACCTGCGCTTTTGCGTGCGTTCCGCCCTGCTCCGCGTTATTCGACAAAGGCGCGCTCGACCACGTAGTGGCCTTGGTTGCCGTGGCGAGCTTCGGTGTAGCCCATATCGTTGAGGATGCGGCAGGTGTCCTTGAGCATGGAAGGGCTGCCGCAAAGCATGAAACGATCATTCTCGACGTTCAGCGCGGGCAGGCCGAGATCCCGCTGGATCTTGCCGGTAAGCAGCAAATCGGTGACACGGCCCGTGAAGCGATGCGGCTCGCGGGTGACGGTGGGGTAGTAAAGCAGCTTGTCGCGCACGATCTCGCCCAGAAATTCGTGTTCGGGCAGTTCACGCGCGATGAAGTCCTGATAGGCCAACTCGCTGAGGTAGCGCACACCGTGCACCAGAACCACCTTTTCATACAGATCATACACCTCAGGATCCTTGATGATGCTCATGAACGGCGCAAGGCCGGTGCCGGTGCCAAGCAGGTAAAGGTATTTGCCGGGCAGCAGATTTTCCGCCACCAGCGTGCCGGTGGGCTTGGCGCCAACCAGCACCGTGTCGCCAACCTTCAGGTGCTGCAAGCGTGAGGTCAACGCGCCGTCCTGCACCTTGATCGAGAAGAATTCAAGCTGATCCTCGTAGTTGGCGCTCACCATACTGTAAGCGCGCACCAACGGTTTGTTCGCCACTTCCAGGCCAATCATGGTGAAAAAGCCGTTCTTGTAGCGGAAGCCCGGATCACGGGTGGTGGTGAAACTGAACAGGGTGTCGTTCCAGTGATGTACGCTGGTAACGGTTTCGTGTTGGTATTTGCTGCTCATGGCGGCAAGCTCCTGAATGAGGGTGGCGCATTCTACAGGTGCCGCTGCATATTGGCATTAACGGATGTTTATCTTTGTTTATCCGAATCGCCCGATATAAGATGCCGCCCCATGCGATTCACCCTGCGCCAATTGGAAGTGTTTCTTGCCACCGCCCGCCTGGAAAACCTCAGCCGCGCGGCACAAACGCTGTCGCTGTCGCAATCCGCCGCCAGCGACTCGCTGCGCGAGCTTGAACACCAATTCGACCTGCAACTGTTCGATCGCGTGGGTAAACGCCTGCAACTGAACGACAATGGCCGCCTGGTGCTGGCCCAGGCCGAAGCCTTGCTCAGCCGCGCCCAGGAACTTGAAGACACCCTGCGCCAGCATCAGGGCATCGGCGCGCTCAAAGTCGGCGCCACGCTCAGCATCGGCAACGCGCTGTGCATCCCCTTGATCCAGCAATACCGCCAGCATTACCCCGACAGCCCCATCAGCCTGGAAATCGCCAACACCGAGCGCATTAGCCAGATGGTGGCAGGATTCGAGCTGGATGTCGGCATGATCGAAGGCGAAATCAACAATCCCGCGCTCGATATCCGCCGCTGGCGCGAAGATCACCTGCAAATTTTCTGCGCGCCCACCCATCCGCTCGCTGCCAAGGCAGAGCTCAGCGACGACGATCTGCGCGGCCATGGCTGGATTCTGCGCGAAACCGGCTCGGGCACGCGCCAAACCTTCGACCGCGTGATGCACGATCTGCTGCCCTATCTGCATCTGGAGCTGGAGTTGCAGCACAACGAGGCCATCATCCAGGCGGTGGCGGCGGGCATGGGTTTGGGGTGTTTATCCACGCTATCACTAACGCCACACCTCGTACGCGGCAATCTGGTCATACTGACAGCGCCCAGACGCGAATTCCGCCGCAGCCTCTACCTCATCACCCACCGCCAGAAATACCGCAGCGCCGCGCTCGGCCATTGGTTGGCCTTGTGTCAGGGCTTGGCGAGTTGAGTAGAATCCCTACCTTCCACCACGCGAGGAAATCGCCATGCCCCACTCCCTTACCCGGCGCCGCCTGTTACAAACCACTGGCGCCACGGCGCTGGCCTTGGCGATGCCTGCGGCTCGCACTGCCGCTGAATCCGGGCGCTTCACGGCGCGGCCTGTGGCAAGCCCCAAGACGCTGGCGCCGGGCGAACATATATTGAGCGATGACAATGGCCGGCGCACTGTGCTGTATCTGCCGCCCAGTTACGATCCTGCGCAGCCCGCGCCCTTGTATGTCATGTTCCATGGCGCGCGCGGCGATGGCGCCAGCACCTTGCAGCAAGAGCGTGCGGCGGCGGATGAGCATGGCGTGATTCTGCTCTGCCCCAGCACACGCCAAGGCACCTGGGATGGCATTCGTGACGACTTCGCGCACGATTTCAGCGCCGTGGATGGCTGGCTGCAAAACACCTTCGCCAGTTGCGCGGTGGATACTGCGCGCCTGGCCATCGGCGGCTTTTCCGACGGCGCCACCTACGGCCTCAGCCTGGGCCTCATCAACGGCGATCTTTTCACCCACGTCATTGCGCATTCGCCGGGCTTCATCATCAACGACAATCGGCACGGCAAACCCAAGGTATACCTCTCGCATGGCCGCCAAGACGACGTGCTGCCGTTCGATCGCTGCGGCGCCGTCATCGCGGCGCGCTTGGAACGCGAACAATACACGGTGCGCTTCGACGTGTTCGACGGCAAGCACACCGCCTCGCCAGAACTGCGCAGTGCTGCCTTGGCATGGCTCGCGGGCGCCTAACGGCTAGATAAAGCGACACAGAGAAAAGAGTGTATGTCTGACCCCATCCGTCTCACCGAATACAGCCACGGCGCAGGCTGTGGCTGCAAAATTTCGCCTGCGGTGCTGTCCACGATTCTCGCGGGCAGCCACAATGCCTTCGACGACCCAGCGCTCCTAGTCGGCAACGCCACGCGCGATGACGCCGCCGCCTACCGGCTCAGCGACGACCACGTGATTCTGAGCACCACCGACTTCTTCATGCCGATCGTCGATGACCCTTTCGACTTTGGCCGCATCGCCGCCACCAACGCCATCAGCGACATCTACGCCATGGGCGGGCGCCCGCTGATGGCCATTGCGATTCTTGGCTGGCCAGTGAACGTACTGCCGCCCGAGGTGGCGCAACACGTCGTGGCGGGCGGACGCCGTGCCTGCAACGACGCTGGCATCATGCTGGCGGGCGGGCATAGCATCGACGCGCCCGAACCCATTTTTGGCCTCGCAGTCACGGGCCAGGTGCAACGCGCACACCTACGGCAGAACAGCACCGCCCGCGCAGGCGATCTGCTGTATTTGACCAAGCCGCTCGGCATCGGCGTGCTGACCACGGCGCAAAAGCAGAAAAAGCTGCAAGACGAACATCGTTTCCTCGCACGTGATGTGATGTGCCAGTTGAACGACATCGGCACGCTGGCCGCGCAATTGGCCGAAGTAACGGCAATGACCGATGTGACCGGCTTCGGCCTGGCCGGGCATCTCTTGGAACTTTGTGAAGGCTCCGGCGTGAACGCGCGCCTGTATTTCAGCCAAGTGCCGTGCCTTGGCCCCGTAACGGACTATCTCGCGCTTGGTTGTGTACCGGGCGGTACTCATCGCAACTTCGCCAGCTACGGCCAGCACCTGCCACCGCTCGATACCGCGCAACGCCACCTCTTGTGTGATCCACAAACCAGCGGCGGCCTGCTCATCAGCGTGCGGCCCGAAGGCGCTGCAATATTGGAACGATTGTTACAGGAGCACCGCATCACCCCAGCCTGCATCGGTTCACTGATACCGCATCAAGACGGTCCGCGCGTCGAGCTTCTCCCCTAACTGTTGGCCCAGAGATCCTCATCACTTTTCTTTCCACCGCCATGCTTGTGACATGTTTTTTTAATCAAACGATCAATATTCGCGTGAATATCGCCCTCTCCCCCGACCCCTCTCCCACAAGTGGGCGAGGGGAGACCAAGCCCTTCTCTCGCAAGCGTGGGAAGATCAAGCCCCTCTCCCGCTTGCGGGAGAGGGGTTGGGGAGAGGGTTGTTGTTATTGCATTGAACACAAATTGGTATGAGAGCCGACACCGACGATTACCGCACCCTGTTTCTGGCGAATGTTCCGCTGCTGGATACGCGCGCGCCCATCGAATTCGCGCGCGGCAGTTTTCCGGGCGCCATCAATCTGCCGCTGATGAACGATGCCGAACGCGCAGCAGTCGGCACCTGTTACAAACAGCAGGGCCAAAACGCCGCCATCGCGCTCGGCCACTCATTAGTGAACGGTGAGATAAAAACGCAGCGCGTCGCGGCTTGGCTCGCCTTCGCGCACACGCATCCCAGCGGGTATCTGTACTGTTTTCGTGGCGGGCTGCGCTCGCAAATCTGTCAGCAATGGATGCAGGAAGCAGGCTGCCATTACCCGCGCGTGCGCGGCGGTTACAAGGCGCTACGGCGCTTTTTACTGCAAACGCTGGAAACGCTCTATGCGCAGCAGCCGCTGTTGGTGCTTGGCGGGCGCACCGGCTGCGCCAAAACCACGCTGTTGCAGCGGATGCCCGCGGCGATCGATCTGGAAGGCTTGGCACATCATCGCGGCAGCGCCTTTGGCAAGCGCGTGGGCGGCCAGCCCGCGCAGATCGATTTCGAGAACGCGCTTGCCATTGCCATGCTGCGCACTACCACCGCACAGCCCACGCGCGCGCTGCTCTTGGAAGACGAAAGCAAACTCATTGGCCGCATCGTACTGCCGCCACGCCTGCGGCTGGCGATGAAAGCCTCGCCACTGGTGCTGCTGGACGCACCGCTAGAGGCGCGTGTCACTCACTCCTTTCGCCACTACATTTTGCACAACCTGCACGATTGGCAAGCAGCGCTAGGCGCAAGCGCGGGCTTTGCCGCCTTCGCCGATGAACTACGGCAATCGCTGCGCAACATCCAGCGCCGCCTCGGCAACGACGCTTACGCCGCACTGCACACCTTGCTGGAACGCGCCCTCGCCGCCCACGCCGCAGGCAATGCCGACCCACACCGTGATTGGATCGCGGCGCTTTTGACCGGCTATTACGATCCGATGTACGACTATCAATTGCGCAAAAATACCGAGCGCATCGTGTTCCGCGGCGATGCGGATGCGGTTGGTGAGTTCATCGCGCAGTATTGTCCAACGCATTCCAATACAGATCAGCTAAAGGAGCCGTGAACGGCCACACACCAAACCTTGTGGATCCTTACGGTTTGCCTGGCGGGATCACTACCTGCATACCTTGCGGTTGGGCTTGTTCGACCATCGCATCGCTGTGTGATATGTGCAGAATCGAGTGGCGTATCAAGCAGCCGGGTGTGTCTTGAGCCAGTCTTTCAGCGCGTCGTTTATGCGCGTCTGCCAACCAGGGCCACCAGCGCGAAAAGCATCAAGCACACCAGATTCCAGGCGCAAGGTAGTCATTACCCGCGCGGCTTTTTTGCCAGGGCCGCGTGTACGACGAGCCAGCGCTTCCCGCACGGCTTTTGGGCCGCCACCCGCAGGAACCAATACAGCATCAGCCCATTGCGTATCGACAGCGGCTTGCGCCTGTGGCGTGTCTACACCAGGAGCGGCAGCAATCAACGCCTCCCATTCTTCTGGTGTTTTCGGGAAATTGGCAGGCAATTTTTCAGTGCTGGAAAATGGCTTTGACATAACGGCGTACCTCCGGCTTTTCAGCGTTACGCAGGGAAATGACCCGCATGACTACACCATCATCCGTGTAGGTCAGATGCCTGACTCGACCCTGCAGCAAGCCAAGCAGGTTGATTCTATGCTCGCCATAAGCTTGATCGGCATCCTCTTCGCTCAACACTGGGCCATCGAAAATCGCATCACAGCCAATAAAATCCACACCATGATTGGCGATATTGAATTGGCGCTTGTTCTCGTCCCAGGTAAGCACGCCTTAATCGTAGTAACGTTTTGCCTTAGCGTCAATCAAGACAATAAGCCAGTTGGCGCCACACAATAGCCAGAAACGGCGCTGCGTCGAACGAATAGCGCACCCAGATCGGCTGGTGCGAGTCGGTAAGCAATACATGAATAGGCTCTTATACATTGAACTCTACTTTTCTCCGGCGTTGCCAATCGGCCCATCTGCCACGCACACGGCAAAACTGGCATTGCGCCAGCGCTGTGTCGTTCCCAGGGCACAACTGTCGCTGCCAGCTTGCGTTTGCACCACGAAGGTCGTGATGCCATTGGCTCGCGCATAATCGGCGAATTGCTCCGGCGTTTGCAGTTGCTGCACGGCGTTGTAGCGTGGATGCCAAATCCAATAAAACGCGGGCGACCACATGACGGCCGCGCCTTGTTTCCAATCCACCCATACTGGAGTACGCGCGTGCAATTGAAAATTGTGGTCAATGGTTACGCCGGCAAAATTGAGTGGAACGAGTACCGGCCCTGGCAGCGCTTGCGCGCGAAACCACGCGGTGGTCTCGATCCAGTCATGATCCTCCGCCGTGCGCGGCATTGCTGGCCGCGGCAGCAACCACATGACTGCCGCGTGCATCGCTACCAACAGAGTCGCCATGCTGCCGATGGCGAAGCGGCGCAGTGTGCGCTCAGATGGCGCGATATGCGCCATGTTCAGTATTTTTTGCAGTAATTCACGATGACGAACAAAACTTAGATAAGCCAGCCCAAGCAGTGGCCCAGGCAGGGTTTCCACAGCCATGGGGGCTAACAAATTCCGCGCGGTCAACAGCGTAAGCAGCAACAAGGCGACACAGAGCGTGATCTGCTTGTCGTTCGCCGCCGTACTTTGCGAAGACAAGGCCACCGCCACAATGCACAGCACAGAGGTTCCTTGCAATAAACCATTTTCGATCAGCCAAGGAGCTTGCAATGTATAGGCTGTTATCAGCGCGAGCGCGGCAAGGGTACAAAAGATGAGTTTGGCCTGGGTGCTGCGTAGCCAGTGGATTGCGGACCAAGCGATCAACACCGGCAATAATTGACCCGCGATGCAACCGAGCAGCAAGGCGCAAGCCCGTGCTTGTTGGTTGCGATCGTCGCCTTGTAACAGTTGCTGCAAACCGGTGAGCGTCAACAGTGGAATCGCAATGACCATCAGCGCGCCGTCAACCCGCAGGAAGTGCAAATTGAAAATCGTGCGGTTGTCGAACAGGTATGGCAGCACTGCGCCAACAACGAATATCCCTGCCAGGGTGAGCAGGGCCAGCGCCCAAAAGCGCCAGCCGAATTGCCGGCAAACCAGCAGGGCCAGCAACACGATCGCCGCAAGATTCAGCACATTGGCAAAGCGTGCCGCCTCGATGAGAAAGTGGAAAGGATAATAATCACGAATGTATTCTCGAAAACTGAAGGCGTCGGCGTGTGGCGCAGAGAGGCTTGCCTGCACTATCCATACAAGCATGGGTAAGGCCACGATAACGAAAATTACCGCTGCCTGGAGTTGGGTTTTGAGGCTAGGGCGCTGCGGGTTGATCCAGGCTGCCGCCGCCAGCACACTCGCACACCAAAACCCCATGAAGGCATTGAAGGAAAATGTGAGCGCGCCCAGCGCCGCGGCCCAGCGCCAACGGCCTCGCTCGGCGCAGGCAAGCGCACCGATGAAAAACGGCCACAGAAATGACGAGTGCGAAAGATAGTAAAAGAACACGCCATGCGCACCGACAGGCGATTCGCGCATCAGCGGTGACGCCAGCGCCATCGTCACCACCGCCATTCGCAGCCCAAAATTGGGGGCGAGTGTGCGCAGCGCAATGAGAAGACTCAACATGCCGCCGATACGCCCAAGAATGTGAATCGCCAAGAATTCGTTGCGCAAGGCTTCTTCCGTAGCGAATAAGCGCAGTAGCCACCACAGCGCGGACGTGAAGCTGGGTAAGGTTTGATAAAACGCATCGTTCTCGAACTGCGGCAACTCATACCACCGCAACACGAAGGGAATGTGAAAAATATTGTTGGAGATGTCGAACTGAAAGCCTTCCACGGCAAGCCAGGCAGCAGCGATCAATACCGCGCCGAGAAATTCTTTACCGAGGAGACTTTTTGGCAGTGGCACTTTGGTGAGGTAAGACAAGGAATCGGCTACCTTCGTTTATCGTAGAGAGGGCGTGTTCACAGCAGCGTCAGAGGCACGAAATAGGCGATGAGCGTCACGGCGATCATGGCCACTATCGTCAAGAGGCTGTTGCGATCCTTGATCGCAAACACGATGGGGTCTTCGTGCATTTCGCCGCGGTTGGTTTTGATCCACAACCGACTGATCCAATACAGCAAGCCCACGCCAACCAGCCAGAGCAGTTCAGGTGTTGCATAGCGCTGCTCAGCAACGAGCGTGGTGACAAACAGGCCCAGCACGATCACCGAACACAAACCCGCCGCCGTACCCAAGGGCCATAGCACCGCCAGATCACCGCGGTGGTAATCACGCCCCGGCGTGCGGGTTTCACCAGGAGGTAACGCCACCAGTTCCGAACAGCGCTTCACCAGTGCCAGGCTGAAGAACAGGAAGATCGAGAACGCCAGCAGCCAAGGACTGGTAGTGACATGAATGGCGAACGAACCCGCGAGTATGCGCAGGGTATACAACAGCGCCAGCACCAACACATCAATCAGCATGATTTGTTTCAGTGTCCAACTGTAAACGCTCGTGATTAGCAGATACACGGCCAAGGCCAGCAGGAACTGCATACCAATCACACTCCCGAGCGCCAGAGCACCGCACAGCCCCACTGCGGCGGCCAACAAGGCCGCAGCAATGGAGATCTCGGCGCTGGCGAGCGGGCGCAAGCATTTCGTGGGATGCCGCCGGTCGCTCTCCAGATCCCACAGATCGTTCAGCAGATAGGTGGCCGATGCGACCAGGCAAAAGGCGCAGAAACTCAGCACGCTCAGCAGTATTTTGTGTTGATCGACAAAGCCGAACGAGGTGAGCAGTGGCACGAACAACAACAGGTTCTTCGTCCACTGGTGAGCACGCAACGCACGCAGCCAGGTACCAAGCCCGGCTTGGCGATCACGGAACGTTTGTTCCACTTTGGCGCCGACTTGCCTACCTTGATAGCGCTGCACCGCAGGGCCAACCAAAATGGCCGCCACAGAATGCGCCCAGATTTCCACATCCGCGGCGCTATCGCCGGCATAAGCGAATTGTTCACCGACCTCCTGGCGAATTGCGTCCAGTTTGGCGGCGCCCTTGAGGTTGCGCTGCTCGGTCGTGGCGAGCACTTGATCGAACAGCCCGAGGTGGTCGGCGACACTGACGGCAATCTTGTCGTGTGCGGCGGTTGCCAGCACCAAAGTGCGGCCACGCGCTTTTTGTTCGCGCAGATAATGAAGCAGGGCTTGTCGATAGGGCAGTGTCGAAGCTGAGAGATCAACCCGTTGGGCGACATGCGATTTGAACGCCGCGCGCCCTTGGCACAACCATAGCGGCATTTGCAGCAAGCACAACGGCTCCTGCTTGATCAGTTTGAGAACGGATTCGATCAGGGTATCCGTGGGCGTCAGCGTGCCGTCAAGGTCGACCACCAACGGGGTCGGGGGGTGAACATCTGCGGACATTGCTGCCGCCTGTTCTGATTGGCTCGTCATAGGAGTGCAGCCATTGCGATGTAAGCTGGCGGCATTCTCTTTTATATGGTTAGGGCCGGCAATAGCGAAATCCCCGGCTAGCATCCACGCTACGACGCCGTGCGGCACCTGCAAGCGCCGGAGCAATTCGCCGATTATGCGCGAGCCAATGGCATCACGACCTTCGTGGTGCAAACGCAAGCTGACAGTGATAGTTGCGCACAGGGAACGGCACAGCGCTGGCGCAATGCCAGTTTTGCTGTATACGTAACAAGCGGATTGATTGACAAGACTGGGGAAAATTAGAGGGCTACGTATAAAAATCCGTTTACGGTCTTGCGTATTTTCTGGGTCATACAAAGATACGCAATGGAATGACCCTGATAGGCGTGGCCATAGCCTGCGGGAGTGGGCGGCAAAAATAGATTGACTTTTCTAATACACATAAAATATAAATTTAAGCACTGCCATTTATTAGGAGTGCATCACGTAAGTCTGTGTTGTGAAGTGGATGGCAGCAGGGTAGTTTCGCTAACTTTAAGGTTGAGAAAAGATATGAGAAAAAAACTGAAAAGCTTGTGTATAGTGTTTGCGGTTCTTGCTACACCTTTCGCATTTTCCCAAGAGAGACAGGAAGATTCATTGGAGGTTGTGGCGACAATTGTGGAACAAGCAGTGCCGCCTGAGAGCATTGCAGATGCGTTTATCGAGTTTACGCCTAGTAGAGCTACGCTCGTAGTTAGCAGGGAAGACCAGTTATTGGAAGGAAAGGTAGATCTCGTGTGGGGAGCCAATCCCCAGACGATAATCATTCCTGCAAACACCATGATTCGCGCCTTGGAAGCTGAAGTCACTGTTGAGATGTACGTGAAGAAATTTCCAGATCGCGATGCGTATTATCCAATCTATATGGCTCCCCGCTCACGTTGAGGAATAGAAACATGAAAAAAAGAACCCTTGTATTTACTTCAATGATGCTTGTTCCAGCTTTGAGTTTTGCCAGTTCGTGCCCTTGGGTTGGGGTTGGCACTCTCGCTATGGGCACTAATTTTAAAGTAGGACCTACTGTACGCAGTAATATTGATATCAATCCGAATGTGGTGACAGCCTTGTATGCCGCTCGTGAGGAGTGGGGCAAAACGAGGGCTGTTGGTCGAATAGGAGATGCCTGGGGTGGAGCGGGCACGGTGGCAAGTGATTGCCCCTCTGGCACAGAGAATATGCTTGGCGCCCTTAGTTTTGCAACGAGCGGTTGCTCGGCTGTGAGTGGCTCTTCTAGTTTGGCAGTTACCATTGTGTACGGCTCTGGTAAAAGAGCGGTTCTTCTAAATATGGATTATCCCTGGTCTGCCCTCCCTATCCCGAACGTTGTGGATTCCAGTGGGTATTATGATTTGCAGAGTACTTTGACGCACGAATTCGGGCATCTGCTTGGGATAGACCATCAATACGGGGGTGTTTGTTATGCTACGGTCGCACCCACTTGTGCCGCTAACGCAAGTAAGGAAACAATGTCTCCAAGCGGGGCTCCAATGTTCGTGAGTGCATATGGAGGTGGATCTGAAACTTGCCGCAGAAGCATTGAGCCTAATGATGCCGCCACTGCCAATGCTCTCTATTAGGGGTAACGGTAGATGACTAAAATAGACACCCCTGACCCAAGACCAAAGCGCAAATTTTTGAGCGAAACGTTCTGATCGGGAAAATTATGAAGAAGAAATCGCAGGCGGTGTTGGATAACCGCTTGCGATGCTCTCTATGGGCGCTTTCTTCGTGTAAGACCAGAGCGCTCTCTCAAGGGAGCACACAGCGCTGACGCAATGCCAGTTTCGCCGTGTGTATAACAGGTAGATCGGTTACCAGGGACCCTATCTGCTCGACGCAGTGCCGTTTCTGGCCTTGTGCGCCGTATTGTGTAGCGCTGGACGGATTTCATCGTCTTGACACACCAACAGATGAAATCCGCGCGGCGCTCCTTTACACTCCAGCCCCCATGAAACAGAACAAACCCTTGCAAGTCCCGTCTACCCAAACAATTCTCCTGGTTTTCGCCGGTATTCTGCTGCTGGTGCCTATCGTGGCGCTGCTGTGGGTGAAGGGCTACGCCAGAGTGGAACCCACCTTGCTGGGTTTTCCGTTCTTCATCTGGTACCAGTTTTTGTGGGTGATCCTGTGCTCGCTCTACACTCTGGCCGCCCATGCTTGCGTGCGTCGCGCGCGCCCACGCAAGCGTAAATAAGAAGGAAACTCCCTGATGAATGGCGGTATCAATTACACCGCGCTGGCGGTACTTGTCGGCCTCTTTTTGCTCGTCACCGTGCTGGGCTTTTGGGCTGCCAACTGGCGCAAGGGCACGCATCTGGAAAGCCTCGACGAATGGGGCCTGGGCGGGCGTCGCTTTGGCACCTGGGTTACGTGGTTTCTGCTGGGTGGCGATCTCTATACCGCTTACACCTTCATCGCGGTGCCCGCTGCGATGTTCGCCCTCGGCGCGGTAAATGGTTTCTTCGCCGTGCCCTATACCATCATTCTCTATCCCATCATCTTCTTTTACATGGCGCGGCTGTGGTCGGTGAGCCATCGCCATGGTTATGTCACCTCCGCTGATTTCGTGCGGGGCCGCTACGGTTCGCGCGTGCTGTCGCTGGCGATGTCGGTGACAGGCATTCTGGCCACGATGCCGTACATCGCCTTGCAGTTGGTGGGCATTCAGGCGGTGCTTGAGGTCATCGGCCTCGGCGGCACGGACAATGTCATCGCCAAGGATTTGCCGCTGTTCATCGCCTTCGCGCTGCTCGCCGCCTATACCTACTCGGCAGGATTGCGCGCGCCCGCGGTGATCGCGTTCGTGAAAGACGCGCTGATTTATATCGTCATCATCGTCGCCGTGATTTATCTGCCCGCGAAAGTTGGCGGCTGGGCGCATGTGTTCGAGGCGGCGCGGGAGAAAATGGAAAGTATCAATCCGCAAACCGGCGCACCCACTGGCGTGTTCGTGCCACAGAGCAATACCTATTGGGCCTACGCGACGCTGGCGCTGGGTTCAGCGCTGGCGCTATTCATGTATCCGCATTCGATCACCGCGGCGCTGTCGTCCAAGAGCCGCGACACCATCCGCCGCAACGCCACCATTCTGCCCGCTTACAGTTTCGTGCTGGGGCTCTTGGCGCTGCTCGGCTGGGTGGCGATTGCCGCCGGTACGCAACCGATCGGTCTGGATGGCAAGCCCAATGCGCAGTTGGTGATTCCGCAACTTTTTGCAGATTCCTTTCCGGCCTGGTTCGCCGGCGTCGCCTTCGCGGCGGTGGCCATCGGCGCCTTGGTGCCGGCCGCCATCATGTCGATCGCTGCCGCCAACACCTTCACCCGCAATATTTACAAGGAATGGCTGAATCCCCACGCCTCTCACGCCGAAGAAGCCAAGGTATCGAAGCTGGTATCGCTCTTGGTAAAGGGCTTTGCGCTGATCTTCGTGTTGGTGCTGGATAAACAGAACGCCATCAACTTTCAACTGCTGGGCGGCATCTGGATTCTGCAAACCTTCCCGGCAATCGTGTTCGGCCTTTACACGCGCTGGTTCCACCGCCGGGGCCTTTTGGCCGGCTGGGCCGTGGGCATGATTTACGGCACAGTGACCGCCTACAACGTGGTGAACCCACTGACCGGCGGCCACTTCGCGGGCTCCGTGGCGATGATTCCGCTGATCGGCAAAATCGGCTACATCGCGCTGACCGCATTCGCGCTCAACGCGCTGGTTTCCACCGTGGTGACGGTGGCGCTGGATTTAGCCAAGGTGCCGCGCGGTGAGGATGAAACCCACGAGGGGGATTACTTTGCCGATGAAGGCGATCCGCGTGTGGTGAAACAGGGATAAGACGCAACTCCATCAACGCGCTGCCGCTGCGCTCAGATCCGCTCTGGCCTTCTGCCGAATGTAGTGCTGAATATCCTCCAACTGCGTATCGCTCAACTCGGGGAAAGGCGGCATCCCGCGGGTGCTTAGCGAACCGTCGCGCAGCACTTGAGCGGTGGCTGGGAACGACAGCAGCACCGCAGAGGCGCGCAGATCGGGCGCGGCGCCGCCGGCCACGGCGCCAGGGCCATGGCATAGCGTACAGCGGCTATATTCGCGGGCGCCGCGTTGTGCTTTGGTGGCATCGACCTGAAACTCCGGCGCGTCCAGCGGCTGCGCCTGTTGGCGAGGCGGCGTCGGCGGCAATGCGGTTTGGCCGTCGAGCACGAAGGTCAACAAGCGGCGCGGGTGAATGCGCGGATCCCAGCCAAACTGCGCCGCCAGGGCGCCGCCTGCCGTCGAGCCGCCTGGCGGCCCGGCGGTGATCGTCACATACTGCTTGCCGCCCGCGCTGTAGGTGATGGGCACGCCGGTGGCGGCAACGCCGGCAAAGAATGACCATAAGTCTTTGCCGTCTTGCGCCGAGTAGGCATGAAAGTAACCATCGGCCAGCCCCTGGAATACCAGATCGCCCGCCGTCGCCAGCGTGCCGCCGTTGGAAATGCCTGGCGTTTCGATTTGCCACACCGTGCGCCGCGCCAGCGGATCCCATGCGCGCAATATGCTGTATCCCGCCTCTACCGGCTTGGCGCCGGGGTTGTCTGGCACTTCGCCGCTACGCACCCCCATGCCGGTGAAATCGCCGGTTTGCAGGCGCGGGCTGAAGTTTTCGCGGTCCACGCCCGAATCACCAAAGACACTCGACATTTCCAGCGTCGGTATATACACGTAGCCGGTGCGCGGACTGTAAGACTGCGGCAACCACGGATGCACGGCTTGCACGCTCGGCCATAGCCGGATGCTGTTGTTCTCGTAGCGCGCGCCCGGCGCCAGCACCGGGCGGCCTGTTGTCAGATCCACGCGCTCGGCCCAGGTTACCGTGCCCAGCTTGTCGGCAGCCAGCAGCTTGCCGTCGGCGCGATCGAGGAGATAGATGAAGCCATTTTTGTCCGCGTGCACGATAACCTTGTGATCCTGCCCTTCGATGCGGAGAGTCGCCAAACTCAGGTCCGAGGTGGCATCGTAGTCCCAGGAATCGCCTGGCGTAACCTGATAATGCCAGACATAACGGCCCGTATCGGCCTCCAGCGCCACGATCGAGGCGATGAACAGGTTGTCGCCGCCGCCAGGGCTGCGCAGTTTCCAGTTCATCGGCAGGCCATTGCCGGTGCCGATGTAGAGGCGGTTGAAATCCGGGTCATAGGTGATGGCGTGCCATACCGCGCCGCCACCGCCATATTTCCACCACTCGCCATCCCAGGTGGCGCGCGCCAGGTCCATGACGCTATCCGAGGCCGCGCCATCGACAATGCCCTCCTGGCCCGGCACGGTGTAGAAACGCCACACTTGTTGGCCGGTTTCAGCATCGTAAGCGCTCACGTAGCCGCGCAGCGGGCTGAAATCAGCGCCAGCAAAGCCGATGATGATCTTGCCGTTGAAGGCGCGCGGCGGACCATTGATGGTGGCGCCATTTTCAGGATCGACGGTCTGCACGCTCCACACCAGCGCGCCGCTCTTGGCATCGAGCGCAATCAAGCGGCCATCGCTGGTACCGGCGTAGACCTTGCCCTGCCAAAAAGCGATGCCGTGTATGCCCCAGGCGGTGCGCAGCTTGGCGGGATTCTGCTGCATGGCCTGCGCATCGTAGCGCCACAAGACCTCGCCGCTTTGCGCCGCTACCGCCTGCACGATGCCGTGGCCCGCACCGAGGTAGATCACGCCATCCACCGCCAGCGGCGCAGTAATGGAATTGGTGACATCCAGATCCAGCGACCAGGCCAAACCCAGCCGAGCAACCGTGGCGGTGTCGATGTCGCGCAAGGGGCTGTAGTGGGTCTCGCCAAAGGTGCGCCCGAAGGCGGGCCAGTTGCGCCCGTCGGCATCGTCATTGAGTGCGGCATTGTCGATGACACTGCCGATAGCCTGCGTGTCGATGCTCTGCGCCTCTGCGGCAACGCCAGCAAGGCTCAGCGCAGCGCCCAGCAAAATATCCAGCACACGCAACTTCACAGGAAATACCGCTCTTCCATCTGCGTTCCCGGCGCGTACTGCATCAACTCCAGCACCACGCCATCAGGATCACGCACATACACCGGGCTAGGAGCGCCATCGCGCAACGTGGTACCCATCACCTCAAACCCGGCGGCAAGCACCTGTTGGGTGACACGGCCAAGATCATCGACTTTAAGGCAGAGATGCGTAAAACCCGGATCGTTGGGCCGCAGTGTGGACACCTTGCCCAGCGGCTCGCGGTAGCACAATAGCTCAATGATGTGGCCCGGCAGGCGCGCAAACGCGATGTCGATCTTGCAGCCTGGCACGCCGGTGATGGCCTCGAAGTTCGGCCCCTCGGCGCGTATCGTGCGGCTGATCTGGCAGCCGAGCACGTCACGATAAAAACGGATCGAACGGTCCAGATCAGAAACCGTAATGCCGGTATGCCCAACCAGCCGCACCGGGCCAGCCGGCTGGTCACCAACACCAGCCTGCTGCGCCGCGGCGGGCGCGCTCGCCAGGCTCAGTGCAGCAGCGGCGCCAGCGCTGGTGGCCATGGCCTCCAGAAACCGGCGCCGCTCACTGTGCGCGGAGTCATTTTTTTTTGATGAAGAGTTCCGCGCCATAAGCCCTCCTGGGCATTTGCCAGTGTTATTTCTGGCGGGTTTTGTGGGTATCGAAGAAATCGAAGGTCTGCTTCAAAATTTCCGTTTGTGCCCAGGCATCGGTATGCGCACCGCCGGTGACGGGCAGCCAGATGGCCTCCACGCCCTTGGCCTTGGCATGATCCACCATCACCTTGCTGGCATCGAACAGCATGGTGGTATCCATGTCGCCATGCACGACGAGCACCGGCAGATTCTTCAGATTTTCATAGGGAAAATTCGCATCTTCCAGCGGCGCGGCGCTCGGCGAAATAGCGTTCCATAATTGCGGGTATTTCACGCCGACATTCCACACCGCGCTGCCGCCGGAGGAATTGCCCATCAGGTACACGCGATCGGGATCGGCGTTGTACTCCTCCAGCATCAGGTTGCGCACGATCAAAATATCCTGCTCGGAGCGCACGAAATCGTCAGTGGTCGGCTGCGGCGGCGGCGCCGCGCGAGCGGCACC
Source organism: Pseudomonadales bacterium (assembly GCA_031260485.1). GTDB lineage: Bacteria > Pseudomonadota > Gammaproteobacteria > Pseudomonadales > Pseudohongiellaceae > CAILUG01. The sequence goes on from JAIRJU010000035.1 coordinate 19,293, forward strand.
GGCGGGAGCACCGCCACCAGGCGCCGCCGCGGGAGCGCCGCCAGGAGCCCCTGCACCAGCAGGAATGCCCGCGATGCCAGGGCCACCACCGGGAGCAGCACCACCAGGCGCCCCTGCGGCAGGCGCAGGACGCGGCTCACGCGGCACCTGCACCATCGGATAGGGTACGTTCCAGCCACCAACGCCGGTGGCATTGGCATGGTAGCCAGTGACTGCGGCGACGATGTAGCTGCGTTCTTCCGCCATTTTCGCCAGCGTCGGATCCTGCATGGGCCGCTGGAACGGCGCGTTGGAGGGCTGGCTGGCGCCGTGCGTCAAAATCACCAGCGGCATCTTGGTGTTCTGGTCCCACTTCTTGGGAACGTAGATGTGATACGAAATGCTCTCGGTGCTGCCGGGGAAAAGGTAGGACTTTTCCTGTTCACCCGTCGCCTGATAGTTCGCGGTTTTCGGGTCGGGTTGGAGGCGGGCTTGTGCCTGCGCCTGCAAACTGCCGAGGCTCGACAGGCCAAGCAGGGTGGCAACTACCAGGGTACGGACCTTCAGTGACTTCTGCATTGCAATGCTCCTATCAATTCTTTTAAGGGGTTCAAGACGACGCCGAGGTTACTGCCAGCGAGCGCTGCCCGGCAACTACTATCATGAAAAACACGTCACCTATCATGTAAAACGCTGCATCACGTCAGCGTCATGAACGCGTGAGAGCGCCACAAGGCTCAACCAAGATCCCAGGTCCCCGGCATGGCGGCGGCTTCGCGCCGCTGAAGCATGAGCAGCGCCACCAGCGTCAAACCTCCGGCCGCGCTGAGGTAATAACCCACCGCCGCGATGCCATAAGCATCGGCGAGCCAAGTGGCGATATAAGGCGCGAAGGAACCGCCGAAAATTCCAGCGAAATTGAAGGCCAGCGATGCGCCGGTGTAGCGCAGCGCGGTGGGAAAGCATTCCGCCAGCGCAGTACCCAGCGGGCCGTAGGTAAGGCCCATGCAGGCCAGGCCGAGCGAGAGCAATAGCACGACACGCAGGCTATCCGCCGTACTGAACAAGGGGCCAAAAAACCAGCCAAACACCATGATCGCCAGCGTGGCGGCAATCAGCATCGGAAAGCGGCCAATGCGATCGGCCACGTGCGCAGACAGCGGCACCATGGCGCCAAAGAACAACACGCCCACGACTTGCAGCAACATGAACTGTTGCCGCGCAAAACCCAGTTGCGCGGTACCCCAACTCAAGGTGAACACCGTCATCAAGTAAAACACCACAAAGGTGGTGATGCCCGCTACCGTGGCCAAGGCCAGAGTGCCGCCGTGCTCGCGGAACACATGCAAGAGCGGCACCCGCACCCGCTCGTTGTGTGCAATGGCCTGCTGGAATGCCGGGGTTTCGCTAAGCTGCAAGCGCACATAAAGCCCCACGAACACCAGCAAGGCGCTGGCCAGAAACGGCACACGCCAGCCCCAGGCGAAGAATTGCGCATCGCTGAGCGTGCCACTTAGCACAATGAACACCCCGGTAGACAAAATGAAACCGATCGGCGCACCCAGCTGCGGGAACATGCCGTACCACGCGCGTTTTTGCGGCGGCGCATTCTCCATGGCCAAGAGCACCGCCCCACCCCACTCACCGCCAAGCCCGATGCCCTGGCCAAAGCGGCACAAGGCCAAGAGCGCTGGCGCCAGCACGCCGATGGACGCATACGTGGGCAAAAGACCAATGGCGACAGTGGACACGCCCATCGTCAACAGCGCCGCCACCAGCGTGGCCTTGCGGCCAATGCGATCACCAAAATGCCCAAACAACGCCGACCCCGCTGGCCGCGCCAGAAACGCCAGCGCAAAGGTGGCGAGCGACTGCAAGGTGGCCGTGGTCGGATCGCTGCCAGGGAAGAACAAGCGCGGAAACACCAGTACCGCGGCAGTGCCATAGATGTAAAAATCGAAAAACTCGATGGTGGTGCCGATAAGGCTGGCAAAGAGGACACGCGCGGGATTCATAGGGCTAGCCTTGGCGACACAAAGGCTGGCATCCTGCCACAGAAATCGGCGTCATAAAAATCAGCGCCATGAACCAGCGCCACACAAAGCGCCCAGGCGAACCACGCTGGGCTCAACAAGACGGCCACACCCTGTTAGCATCGCCACCATCTCGCTTGGAGGGGTATATATGAAACTTCGTATTCTGGCACTTGCCTGTGCCAGCTTGGCGCTGGCCAGCACTTACGCGCAGGAACAATCTCAAGAGCAATCTCAGGGACAAGCGCAGGCAAACCCGGCGCCTGCGACAGTACAAATGCCAGGCAGCGGACAACAAGGCGGGCAAATCGACCCTGAGCGCGGCTTGCAACCCTTCGTAGGCGGTGGGCGACGCGCCAGGCGGATTGATACGCCGCCGCCGCGCGATGCCAATGGCCGCGCCATTCTCGGCTCGATACCGGGCGATGTCGGCTCTTGGGAAAATTTCGGCTCCCGCCCGATGCTGCGCATCTGGGACGACATTCCCGAAGGCTCGATCATCGCCTTCACCCCCGCCGCGCAGGCGCTCGCCGATCCCAATAACTTTCCGAAAATCAAAGAAAGCGAAATTCCCTATCAACCCTGGGCCAAGGAACTGTTCGCGGCGCGCTCGCGCACGCGCTTCGAGCCTTACGTGCGCTGCAAGCCCTCCGCTGGCCCGCGCGAAGTCGCCACCGCCTACGGCACGCAATTCGTGGACTTTCCCGACATGCAGAAAATGTATGTTTTCCCCACCGGCGGCCCGCGCCACTTCCGCGAAATCTGGCTGGATGGCCGTGGCCATCCCGCGAACCTGAAACCAACCTACCATGGCCACTCCATCGGCCATTGGGAAGGCGACACGCTGGTGGTCGACACCGTGGGTTTCAACGAAAAAATGTGGATCGACGCCGACGGCTCGCCTTCCACCGAACAACTGCACCTGATCGAAAAGTTCACGCGCGTCTCGCGGGAGCGGCTCAAATATGAAGTGACCATCGACGACCCCGGCGCCTACACCGCCCCTTGGTCTTCAGGTTTCTACATGGACTGGACAGCCAGCGAATCGTTCCAGTTCGTGTGCCAGGACGAAAACCTGGCCTACGGCCTGATGGTTGGCAACACCGGCTACGACTCGGTGGACCGCAGCCAGCCGATTTTTCCCTGAGTTTTTGACCAAAAATTTACCCAACAATTACCCAATAACTTGCGCCCAACAACAACACCTTCACTACCGCTTGCGAGGAACCCATCGTGTCCATGCACTTCAACCGTCTCGTCCTGCCCGCTTTGCTGGGGGCCTCCCTGTTGCTGTCTCACGGCGCTGCGGCGCAATTTGGCTCGGCGCCACTTGGCGCGGGCCCCTGGGACATGCAGACCTATCAGGCAAAAATCAATGTTTCGGTGGTGGCGCGCGGTCTGGCGCACCCCTGGAGCTTTGCGTTTCTACCCAACGGTGATCTCTTGCTCACTGAACGCGAAGGCCGCCTGCGCCTGATGCACGATGGCAAACTGACGCCGGAAGCCATCGCTGGCGTGCCCAGCGTGCACGCGGAAGGGATGCTCGGCCTGATGGAAGTGCTGCCCCATCCCGAGTTTGTGCGGAACCAGTATCTCTATCTCACCTACCACAAAAAACTCTCGGACGATCCTAAAGCCATCGCCTTCGTGCTGGCGCGCGCCCACTTCACCGGCAATGCGCTCACCGATCTGCAAGAGTTGCTGGTCAGCGATACCTGGGACGGCGCTGGCGGCGGCGCTGCCCGGCTTGCTTTCGGCACCGACGGCAAGCTGTACATGAGCCTCGGCGCCACGCGCGATGGCGCAGCGCAAGAAACCAACAGCCTGCGCGGCAAAATTTTGCGCCTCAATGAAGACGGCAGCGTACCCGCCGACAACCCCTTTGTCGGCAAACAAGGCTACCGCCCAGAAATCTACAGCATGGGCCACCGCAATCCCGCAGGGCTCGCCGTGCATCCCACCACCGGCGAACTCTGGGAATCGGAATACGGCCCCAACGGCGGCGACGAAATCAACATCATCCGCGCAGGCAAAAATTATGGCTGGCCGCTGGTGAGCTTTGGCCGCGACTACCCCGGCCCCTTCATTTCGTCCGTGCCCTGGAAAGAAGGCATGGAAATGCCCGTGGCCACCTTCAGTCCCGGCATCTCGCCTTCCGGGTTGGCCTTCTACACCGGCAAAGACTTCCCCACCTGGACCACCAGCGCCTTCGTCGGCGCCTCGCGCGTCGGTCAGATTCCCGGCACCGGCCGCATGGTAAGAGTTTTCTTCGATGCCAACGGCGACGAGCGCTCCCGCGAAGACCTGTTCACCGAACTCAAGCAACGCATCCGCGACATCCGCATGGGCCCCGATGGCCTCATGTACTTCCTGACAGAAGAGCAAGACGGCGCCTTGTTGGTGATTAAACTGGCTGCTAAATAAACACTCGCAGTAAATGCAAAAAGCGCGGTCAATAATGGCTGCGCTTTTTTGTTTTCCGAAGAAAACCTTCCAACTAAATCAATGTAGAGAATTCCCATGCCTTTTAGTCAAACCAGTCAAATCTCCGCCATCGGTGGTTGGATAGAAGCCCTCGCGCCTCAATCGGTGCTTGATATTGGCGTAGGCATGGGGCAATACGGCTTTTTGCTGCGCCAGAGGCTCGAAGCCTTGAATCTGTTCAAGGTCGAAGGCGATCGTGGCTGGCAACAACCCAAAGATCAATGGCGTATCGTCATTGATGGCATCGAAGGCTGCGCTGGCTACATGACACCCGTACACGACTGGGCCTATACCCACATGATGCTCGGCGAAGCCCTGCAATTGCTGAAAACCATCGAAACCGGCCGCTATGAATTGGCGATCGCCATAGACATACTCGAGCACTTTGATAAAGATCTCGGCGCACAATTATTAAAAGAAATGCAGCGCGTTTCCTCGCGCGCCGCCTTGATCAGCACGCCCAAGGAATTCATCCCCCAGGAAGTGCCCGCCAACCCCTATGAAAACCACCGGTCTTTGTGGAGCTATGAAGATCTGCACGCTTCGGGTTTTGGCGAAGTCATACCGAACCAAGAAAGCTGGGTTACTGCGTGGCGCGCGTGACTGAACGCAACCCACGCTACGGCGGCCCTACTTCTCCACGCTCCGCCCACCGCGCCAGCTTGCGCCCCAGACGCCGCAGCGGCCCCTCGTAAAAGTGATAAAGCAATAGCGATAACGCCACCGTCAGAATCATCGCCAGCGGGATCAACAGCGCAGGCGAATCGCTGAATTCGGCTTGCGTCAACACCAGCCGCACCACGTTGTGGAACAGATAAACGCCATAACTGCTGGCGCCGGCCAAAAGCGCGACTTGGCGCAGCCACAGCGGCCAGCGGATTTCATCGCAGAGCAGCACCGGGAACATGAGCAAGACATAACCGCTGGCGCAAAGGAAATTCCAGGGGCTGTGCACCATCAAGCCATAACCGCTGCCGCCGGGGCCGAAGCGGAGATAGTAGGCGCCCAGCAGCAGAACAACGCCACTTCCCAAGGCCCAGAGCGCCGGCGGCGCATACCAACGCCAGCCTTGCGCTCTACCGTGCGCCACCATCGCCGCGAGCAACGCGCCCAGCATGAATTCCGGCAGAATGCTCGGCAGATGCACGCTCAGGATGAACCAAAAGTTTATCGTGCCGCTCAAGTGGCTAGTGGCGTAAAACGCCAGCATCAGACTCGCCGCACTCAGCGCCACCAGCAGCAACGGACGTTTGCGCAGGAGCGCCAGAAGCGGCAGCGCCAGGTAGAACTCCATCTCCACGGGTAGCGTCCAGAAGGCGTCGTTGAAGTAGCTGGCTTCCTGGAGCGATTCTGTGGTCTGCAAGAAGGCCAGATGACGCAGGAAGTAGTGCGTCCGCAACTCGCCGGGCGCAGCGAACAGAAAGTAAGCCACCAGCGCCAGCAGGTACAGCGGGTAGATGCGAAAAAAGCGGCGCAACCAGAACGGCAGGAGGGCATAGTGCGAGCCATTCTGTTGAGCCCCAAAATCCCGCAGCAGCATCGGGCCGAACACGTAACCACTGATGACGAAGAACAAATCCACCCCGGTGCGCAGGTAGGCAATGCCAAGGGGCGTGCCGGGGAAGAAGCTAATGGCGTAGTGGTAGACCATGACCATCAACGCGGCGATGCCGCGGAACAACTCTATCGCCACGGCTTAAGTCCAATATTGATCAATTTGTTATATCGCAACGTTAACGTATTCATGAACAATCGGTCAACCGATCATTGCATACGCACCAGCGCAGACCCTATCGGTTTTCGCTGCCGAAATGCCCTCATGCGATATTCAGTATTGGCCGGGCAGGCTCATCAACGGTGCTTTGGCGCGGAGCTAATGTGCCTTACCAACAAAGAACCGTCCACCTGTTGCTGTACCATCGCGCGCGCACGGTCACTGAACAGCTTTAATTCGGAAAACTGCGCAAAATCAACGTATGGTTGCAAAAGCGCCTTCAGCTACCGGGATAGCGCTTCCAGATTAACATGCGTATGCCGCGAAACACTGATCTCTTCGGGTAACTCCAGCGCCACATAGCGCCGGTATCGGTGATCAAATTGAATAGTGCGCGATTTTTTCGCGTACCTGATTTTCGTCGTAGGGAAAACCAGAAAATAGAAACTTGAAAAATCTTTGGTGAAGATTTTTCAAGCTACGCCACGCGCCAGCGGATAGTTCACTCAAAAAGATTCGCGCTCTGCACCCGGCTCAGCCATTCAGCCATGCGTTCCATATCGCTGTCGTCGGGCAGTTCGGCGCCGCGGGCGCGCATTTCCAACAGAAGCACATGCCAAGGTGCCGCGTAGAAATAAAACATTCTACCTCGAGAGATGCCATCAAAAATTAGCAAAACACTCTCAAAAAAACTATTTAGATTCTGGAGGCCCCATATGCCATCCAAGATATCCATTGATTAATTTATGAGTCTTTTTGTCCGCCAGGATCGTATAGTCTCCATTCCATTTGCCATCTTCATTAAGAGACTGAAAATACAAACGATCCAAATCGGCCTGTTCAAAAACCAAAAATTTTGCGCCCTCTTTAACCTCAAGACTATTCACTTCGATAATGGCTTGAGCGAGCGCAACTTGTTTAAATTCTTGCTCAGATCCCTCCAAACCATGAGCACGTCCTTGCTTGAAGACAAGCGTTGTTTTTTCGACAAGATCAACGACTTCATACGCCGTGATTTCCGTATTACTAGAAGCCCCCTCTCCTTTAATGTTTTTATTTTTAGAAACGCCTTCTCCATCATCAACAATACTGTTCACAAATACCTGAGTATCTGTTTTAGGAGCCCCAGGGGAGCAACCCAAAAACCAAAATATAGAACATGAAGTTAATGCTACAAATTTATTTTTCATGGGGGCGTTGCCCTTCTAAACGGACCTGCTTGCTTCAGGGAGTGAGGAGCAGACAAAGATCCCCCATTACAATGTGGAGCATCCCATACATAAACCACCCCTGTTACATCAGCGATTGTATTTACACTAATGTCGGCAGGAGACGGGACAGGCGCTACACAATAACCTGGCGCAAAATAAGTACCCGCAGTATGAGTATGAAAAGATGCCACTACATACGTGGGAGATGACAGCACCAAAGGGAGGGCTGGTGTATCACTTGGCTTTGTACTAAGAAGATCGATTGAAGCGGTAGGGGGAGGGCTGCCGGAATTCGAAGTAGGAAGACCATATACCACCGACGAATACTCATATGATCGGGTCGCCGTATTAAATTTAACCCACGCCCCAACCTCTTGCCTTGTAGTTGGTGTTAGCAAGCTAATCATCAAATTCCACATATTGTTGGCTTCAATAATATTTTGTGGGTCTGCCACAATTTGTGAGAAACTTAAAAAATTAACTGCCAATGTTTTTATGGCGGCTGTATATGTGCTTCCATTTACAGTGACAGAGCCTCTTAAATTGAAATTCCCTGCCACTTTTGCATAGCTAGAATACGAAGGTGACGGCCCGCTGTATAATGTATCGTAAGAAGAAGATGAGGTCCTTTTAATTTCAATTTTATAATTTGTAGGCGTAGCAAATGGATGTCTGACCGACATAGGAAACGTATAATCATCGTTGAGCGTTAACGCTGTAGGAACTAAAAAACTCATAGTTGGCGGATTGCTAACCAACTTGGCAGTTCCTGAGCAAGTGCTAGAATTATTGGACGTTACGTAAGTAGGAGAGGGTGCTGGATACCCGACACGAGCAATTCCAGAAATATCATAAGCACCATCCTTCGGGTTCACTACAAAAGAGCCAACTCTACCGCCATTAGAAGACATATATCCATACTCTAAATAATGAGTGGTATTACTACCACCTCCAGCTGGACCTTTGATCGTTGTCTCCCAAAAAATAGAATTACCATAGACAAGGTCAAAAGACGAATAGATTACAAGGTGATACGGGACATTATAGTTAACATACCCGGAAAGTTCGCCGGAGAGGCATGTGCTACCAAGTGCTAACACGGCCTTGCAAGAAAATACTAAAGCTATGCATAAAAACCGAACAAAAAATTTCATCTTTTTTCCTCTTTTTATACTTGACCTTATTATTCCTGTGATTTCATTTCGATCAGCTTCATCTCTTCACTGCCAAGCTTTAGATCGTGATTTTTCTCTAAAATTGCATCTACGTCGATTGTAGAAAATCTGCCACACCCGTCAAATATCAATTGCTTTCCTAAAAACGGGTCTTCTTGAGTTAACTCTCCGATTCTAACAGAAGAGTAGCCAACACTTTCACTACTTTTCATGTGCTCTGCTTCGCTTTTAACATCAGCTTGCGCAGGTCCAGTTAAAGTTTTAATAACTTCGCCATAGTATTCATTCAGTGCATCATCGTAGGCCGTCGCGATAGCATCCATTTTCCAGGCGTTTGCAATTATATTTTCTTCACCCCCATCCTTGCGTACACTTTCGCAAACCTCGTTCATCCCCGACCACACGATGTTCACGAAACGAGAGTTATTGGGAGAGTCCATTCTTTTCACCACATCCAAGTCTAACGAACTGAATGCCTTGGCTGTTCCGCCAAGTACAAAATCTCCAAATATAAAGCTGTAATAAATATGGTCCGGCACAGAAGATCCATCCTTGCTGGAATTTACTGCATATTCAGCCATTTTACTTGCGATATACTCAGGCGTGTACTCAGTTTTTTCTGCCGCAAATCCTTGAGAAAAACCGATAGTTGCTGAAAATAAAACAAGCACAGCAACCTCAAAATTTTGGGTTCTATTTTTCATTGAATGTCATTCAAAAAGATTTGCGCTCTGCACCCGGCTCAGCCATTCGGCCATGCGTTCCATATCGCTGTCGTCGGGTAGTTCGGCGCCGCGGGCGCGCATTTCCAGCAGAAGCACGCGCCAGCGCGCGAGGGAGCCGTGGGTTTCATAGACGCGATCGAGAGCGTGGCATTCGGAGCAGATGGTATCCAGCACTTCGTGCCCTTTGAGATCATCATAGTAGGTGTCTATTTCCGGTGGCACGTACCGACGTGGGAAAGGGGTTGCTTCGACGCCAAAATTTTCCGCCAGATAGTCCAGTAGCAGGGTTTCATCCTGATCGGACATTTTTTTCATTTTCATTCCAGAATGCAGTTCACCCAGAATGGATTCCCAGCGTTCGCGCGCCAGCGCATAGAAGGCGTAGTCGTCGATGCCGTGGCAGGACACACAATTCTTGAACAGCACATTGCGTATGGGGCCTTCCGGCAATGGTACCTGCGGCCTGGTGGGCCCCGCATTGAGTTGCGCCAGGGCCGGCAGCGCCAGCAGCGTCAACGACGCGCACAGAATTCCTTCAAACAGCTTCGATCTCATCCACGTTCTCCAACGAACCGCGTTTTTTCTGACGGTGTTTTATTTTCGCATCAACTCAAGATTGGGCACCCTCTCCCCCAACCCCTCTCCCGCAAGCGGGCGAGGGGCTTAGACTCCCCTCTCCCACTGGTGGGAGAGGGGTAGGGGGAGAGGGACTTGTTACGACATCAGGCAATTTCCAGCGGCTTGGTGCCGCCATTGAACGTGGGCACGTTGATGCCGTACAGATGCAGAATCGCCAGCAGCATGTTCGAGGTGCGCTCCACGTTGTCCGGGTAGGAGATGTGGCGATTGCCTTTGAAGGTGCCGTCGATGCCACCGGCCAGAATCACCGGCACTTTTTCGTGAGCATGGCGATGCGAGTTGCCCATGTTGCTGCCTTTGTAGATCAGCACGTTGTCGAGCGCGGTGCCTTCGATGTCTTCGATCTTGCTGAGCTTGTCGAGGAAGTAGGCGAGGTTGGCGACATGGTAGCGGTTGACCTTGGCGTAGTTGGCGATGTTGGCAGGCGTGTCGCCGTGGTGCGAGGTGGCGTGCCAGCCGCCGGTATAGCCCGATTCAGGATGCGTGATGGACGACAGATCGCGCCCCAGCATGAAGGTAGCCGAGCGCGTCAGATCGCCTTCAAACGCCAGCGCAATGAGGTCGTACATCAGCTTGAAGTGCACATCCTTGCTTTTGGGGATACCAAAGGGCACTTCTTCTTTCGGTTCGGCGACGGAATTGCTCATGGAAATCTGGATGCGGCGTTCCAATTCGCGGATGTTGTCCAGATAAGTATCCAGCTTGACCTGATCGCCCTGGCCAAGCTGGCGCTTGAAGGAGGGAATCTTGCCCGCCACTGAATCCAGCACGCTGGCGTTCAGTTCGCGGCCACGTTGGCGTTCTTCAGGGCTGGCGCCATCGCCAAACAGGCGCTCGAAGGCCACGCGCGGGTTGATCTCCGTGGGCAAGGGCTGCGTCGCTGAAACCCACGAGACGGAATTGGTGTAGGCGCAGCTATAACCCCAGTTGCAATTGCCATAGTTGCCGGCGTCTTCCACGCCCAGTTGCAGCGAACTGAGGATGGTGTTCTGGCCATAGGTTTTGGCGATGACCTGATCAATGCTTTCGCCCAGGTAGGGGCTTACCGCGTTGCGACGCGGACGGGCGCCGGAGAGGAATACCGCGCCGCGCGCGTGATTGCCGCCGGGTTCTTCATCGGTGGAGAAGGCTTCGGGCACGTCCAGACCGCTGACGAGCACGATGCGATTGCGAAAGCGCTCGAGCGGCTTGGTGATGTAGGAGAACTCGAAATCACTGCCGGTTTGCAGCGGCGACCAATAGCCCGGCGCTGCGCCATGCGGGTGCCAGATGCCAACAAAACGTTTGGGCCGCAAGGCTTCGGCGGCTCTGGCCTGGGGCACCATGGCGGGAATCATGGCGTCCAAGAGCGGCAAAGCCACAGCAACGCCAGCCGAACGCAGCAGAGTTCTGCGGTCTAATTTCTTTTTGGTGATGAATTGCATGACGCATCCTCCTCTCTCAATGTTCAATCTCAATGTTCAATCTCAATGTTTGTTTTTCGGTGTTGCTGTGTCCGCTACGCGGACGAAACGCTGTCTATCTTTGATGCGTGCGCTTGATCGTGCTCCGTTCAATTCTGCGCGCTGGCCTGGCCCACCAGCGCTGGCGCCTGGCCTTCCTTCACCCGCATCTGGAACGGATCGCTCTTAACGATGTTCAAGAGGATGTCGGAGAAGCGGTAATTGCTGGCTTCAGATTCATGCACGATGCGGCGCACCATGGGCATGTCGAAATATTCCACGCCGCGGCCCATGGCGAAACTGAGCAGTTTTTCAGTCACAAAACGCACAAACTGCGGCGAGTAATATTTGAGGTTCTCGCGCAGGCCGTTGACATCGCTCACCTTGGTGCCATCCCACAATTCCACCGTGGTATCGAGCGGCACCGCTTTGCCATCGCGTTTGCGCGGGTGGCCTTCGGTGGTGCGCCAACTGCCGTCGGCATCGAAACTTTCGAGCGTGAAACCAATCGGGTCCAAAATGCGGTGACAAGTGGCGCAACCGGGATCGGCGCGGTGCAGGGTCATTTGGTCACGCAGGGTTTTGATGACAACGGCGCCGCCTTGGGTGGCATCGAGCGGCGGCACATTCGGCGGCGGTTCAGGCGGCACAGTGCCCAGGATGTTCTCGATTACCCAGATGCCGCGCTTTACCGGCGAGGTGCGGGAGTTTTCGGTGAACGTGGTGCTCAGGAAGCTGCCTTTGCCCAAAAGACCGCGGCGATAGGCGAATTCAGGCGGCAGTTCCACTCGGCGAAACTGCGCGCCATAGATGTTGGGGATACCATAGTGCTTCGCCAGGCGCTCGTTGAGGAAGGTGTAGTTGGCGTCGATCAGATCAGTGACAGAACGATCTTCACGGATGATGCTGGCCCAGAACAATTCGGTTTCATGCTGGAATGCCTGGCGCAGTTCATCGTCCCAATTCGGATAATAAATACCGTCTGGCGACACGTTGGGCAGGTTGCGCAAATACAGGTATTGACGGCCAAAATTCGTTACCAGCGATTCAGAGCGCGGGTCGTCGAGCATCCGCTTGACTTGCTGTTCCAGAACTTCGGGTTCGTGCAAACGGTTGGCGATGGCCAGATCGCGCAATTGTTGATCCGGGATGCTGCTCCACAAGAAGAAAGACAGACGCGAGGCCAATTCCAGATCGGAGATGCGGTAGGCAGTGCCCGCGGGTACGTTCTCCGGCTCGCGTTCCACACGCACCAGAAACTCCGGATCGGCCAAGAGGCGCCGCAGCGCAAGCTCGATACCGTCTTCGAACACCCCTTGCGCTGCGCCTTCGCGGAAGAAATCCAGCAACACGCCAAGATCATCCGCCGTTGCCGGGCGGCGATAGGCTTCGGTGGCGAGCGTGGTGAGGATGCTGCGCGCGCAGGATTCAAATTCATCTTGGCTAACAGGATGGCAGGTGAACACTTTCTGCATACTCACCGAACCCTGCTGGCGGTTTGGATCGAAGGGGCCGGTGATCTTCAAGAAGCCGATCACTGGCGGATACTGCACCTGCGGCATCTTTTCATTCTCGATCGACTTGCGATCGTACTCGCGGATCATGCCCAGCCCAGGGCGGTAATTGGTGGCGATGAACGTCGCCCCCACCACATGCGAGCCTGCCTTGATGGGCAGCGTGACATCAAGCGAACCATCACGGTCGCCACCCATGCCGGTGTTGAGGCCCACGCCCGAGTATTTGAAAACGTGCACGCGCTCGCCGTCGATGCTGATTTCCAGATCTTCGCCAGGCGTGAACGCACCCACGCCAAAGTTTTGAATGCTGAAAGCGTACTGGCCATCCGCCACGAAGTTGTGCTTGACCTCCATGCCGCCGCGCGTGCCCAGCGGCATCCCCTCGAGTTGATAGTTCTGCGAGGCGTCGGCGGGAGCGAAATAGGTCATTTCGGTGGGGCTGCGCCAAAAACCCACCGCCATGCGCGCCACGCGGGCGGCGGCGGAGGCGTAGGCTTCAAGCAGCGTGGGGGAAATCGTCAGCGAACCGGCAATGTTGTCGAAACCGCGCGCGGAGGTATCGGCAGGCAGGAGCGTGGAGGTATCAATCTCAAGCCCCAGTATGTCGCGGATCGCGTTGGCGTATTCGGTACGGTTGAGGCGGTGCAGCATGACGCTGCCGGGGTTGTTGGCGGCCTCCTTGTCCATCTGCCCTTCCAGCCATTCGGTCAACGCCAGATATTGCGGACGCGCCGGGCGCTCTTTGCCAGGCGGCGGCATCACGCCCGCGCGCAGACGGCGGATGACGCGCTCCCATTCCGCCGCATGATCGTTGAACGGGAGATTGACGATGTCGTCGATGTTGAGGCCGCCGGCAAAGTCGTCGAAGTTATGACACTCGCCGCAGTATTGGTGCACCAGAGCACGGTATTGCGTGTCATCGCCCGCCGCTTGGGCTGGGCCTTGCGCCAACGCCACGCCGCTCGACAAGGCAAGCGCTGCCAGTGCTATGCCGCTGACCATGCGGCTTTTCATCGTGCCGCTCTGCGTGCGGCTCTTGGCGTCAGTCATGTTCCCCTCCGGCCCTGCTAATTTTTAGTGCCAACGACTTTACCCCCTACCCCCTGCTTTCCCTTTGTATTTTTTGCGCTATTACTTGCACTTTTTCGCTGCGCCCGGGCCATGATCGGAGCCTCTCGCCCCAGGTTTACGGGCCAATGACGCGCCCTGCGCTTTACGCCGGCTCCCCACCTGAGTGACCCGCCTCTTATCGCGCCTCCTATTGCACCTCTTATCGTTCTGAAGGCAATTTGGTACCGTTGGCTAGTGTGAACGCTTACTGCTCCCGCTCCCTGTTAGACTCAGCCGAGTTCTCACCATCATTCTCACCATCAATGAATAGCCGACTCACCATCAATAACCGAGAAGTGCCGAGATGAAAAAAATAATCGTCCTGGGTGGAGGCAGCGCAGGCTGGTTAACCAGCCTCCTCACCCGAGAGTTCTATCCAGAGTTCGACATCACCCTGATCGAAAGCGATGAAATCGGCATCCTGGGGGCTGGAGAGGGCACGGTGCCGCATTTCATCGAGGTGTTGGATTTCCTGCGAATTCCTGTATCGGCCTTGGTGCGTGAGTGCGGCGCCACCCTCAAAATTGGCATCAAATTCACCCACTGGAATGGCGATGGCACGTCTTACTTTCATGACTTCAGAGCCAAGGATGAGCTTGAAGAATGGGCTTTCGATGATGCGTTTCGTTACAACATGCTCAGCTCGTACCTGGTGGGGGAGGGCGTACACCTCGATACCGTGAACTTTTACGCCAAACTGGCCGAGCAATGGAAAGTGCCTTTCGTCCTCAACGACTTGAATGATCACACACTGACGAACTACCGCGACGCCATCATGGCCGTGCAGCATCTTGGCAATTTCGCGCTGCACTTCGATGCGCGCCTGTTGGCCAAATTTCTCAGCCAGGTAGCGCAGTCCAGCAGAAGAATCCGGCGCGTGGAAGGCAAATTCAGCGAGGCAAGTACCGACTCCAGCGGCAATATCCGCGGAATTCGCCTGGAAAATGGCAAGTACGTCGACTGCGACTTCATCTTCGACTGTAGCGGATTCGCACGCCTGCTGCTCGGCAAACACTTCAACGAACGCTGGATCGACTACAAGCGCCACCTTCCCCTCGATACCGCCCTGCCGTTTTTTACACCACACGATGGCGGCAACATTCCGCCCTATACCGAAGCAATCGCGCTGAAATACGGCTGGATGTGGCGCATTCCAGTGCAGGAGCGCTATGGCTGCGGCTACGTTTTTGACTCATCATACATCAATGAAGAGCAAGCCAAGGCGGAAGTCGAGGCCCTGCTGGGGCACCCAATCACCAGCGCGAAGACCTTCCGCTTCCAGGCAGGCGCCTTTGAAAACACCTTGGTCAAGAATTGCTACGGCGTGGGCCTCTCGCAGCATTTCGTCGAACCCTTGGAAGCAACCTCGATCTGGACCTTCAGCAAGAACCTCATCAACTTCCTCAAATCCGGCACCATCATGCACTTGACGCCTGAACTGACCGCGTATATCAACGAACGCTGCCGTGCGATCATCGAACCAATACCGGAGTTTCTGTACTTGCACTATTGCACGCGGCGCAACGATTCTCCCTTCTGGCAGGAGTTCAGCAGCAAGACCACCATGATGGATTCACTACGCCACAAGCAACAGCTATGGCAGCAGGTGCCTTTGTTCGACGCGGATACGCTGCCCTTGCAAATGTTTACCGCGCCTAGCTGGCTATCTGTTGCCAACGGCGTTCACTTTTTTGACAGACAATCATTCAAAAATTTGTCACGCCATTGGTCACAGTTGCAACTGGCGCAAAAACAGGCGTTTCTGGTTAGCAAGCAGGAGCATTTGGCGAGAGCCTGCCTGCTGCATGGCGATTTTCTGGCCTTGATGAAACAGAAATCTCAGCCAATCCCCTGAAACTGGCGAAACTCAGCCCGCCCTTGCAGCGCCAGCGTCAGCAATCAAAAGGTCAATTTCGCACTCAAGAAATACCGCCGCCCGTAGATGTCATAATCCGCCGGCATCCCTTGCGTTGCGCCCCCGACGAGAGGCGGGCCGCGGTCGAACAGGTTGGTGATGTCAAGTGACACACCCCATTTGCCATTTCTACCAAAATCCCCGTTATAGCCAAGGCGTGCATTGGTGTAATTGCCCGAAGCAACGGTATTGATATCGACGTCGCGCCCCTCGACCCAAAGGCGATTCAAGCCGACACGGGCAATGTAGCGTTGTTGTAATTGCACGGAATACGCACCAACGCCGTATGTCGCTGTCACGATGCCGGTCAAATCCGGATTGTTCAGCCAGCCGCTGATGTCGAACTGTGGTGCGCCAAACGGCGTATCCGAACGCTCCGCCACATAGCCCGCCAAGGCGCGGATGTTGAGCGTTTCGCGTACATCCGTAAGAAAATCCGGCTCGGTGTTATACGCAAGCTCGTAGTCGATCCCTCTGACTCGTGCTTGCGCGACATTCAAAAATACGTCAAAAATTCTGCCAATCTGCCCACCATCGAGCCGAAGCTGCTCACACAACGACTGATTCCCGGAATAGCATTCATTCACAATACGCTGTGCGCCCAACTGCGCGATGGAATCACGCACTTTGACATCGTACCAATCCGCGGAAAAACTGAGCCCGTCCAACCACTGCGGTTGATAGACGAAACCGACCACGTTGGTTGACGCCTTTTCTGGAGAAAGCTGTGGATTGCCGCCGGAGGTTACGGTCGTGCTATAGCGCGCATTGCCTTGGAAGGGATCATCGATCGTGGTGCCGGTGCTTTGTGTATCGAAACGTTCAGAAAAGCTTGCCTCTCGAATATCCTTCGAGCGCGTGAGGCGCAAGCGAAGCCCATCGAAAACCTGAATATCAAGGCCGAGCTTCCAGGAATCGAGCGAATCCGCGAGGCTGGAATAATTGCTTTGCCGCGTAGAAACACTGCCGCCGATCACCTGCTGCCCTGAAGTTGATTTCCATATCGGTACATTCACCTCGCCAAACCATTCCCACACATCGTAGCTGCCGTTGACATCCGGCACCGTGGAGCGCGCGTGCAGGTTCGCGCTTCCCGAGGTATAACCTGGCGGAATGCCTCTGATGCCCAACGCGGGAACGTTCTGCGGCGGCCCCAGCATGTCTATATCCGCTGGCAAGGCGTATTCATAGAAACTCTGCTTGCGATAGGTTAAACCCGCGGCGAAACCAAGCGGTCCATATCCCCAGCCTTTGTAGATATCCCCTTGCAGCAACACTTCAGCAAAATCCTGGTTGACTCTGCCTTCGCCTATTTTTGGCGTACTGATATACGTCTTGGCCGCTGCGGTGTTGGTGCCGATACCCATGATGTTCAAGGGCGTACAGTTTTCAATCGTGCCATCGAGACCAATCGGCGAGGCCAAGGGCTCTGTCGTCGGGTGCCCCGAGGTGCCTCCAGGCACACCGCCTGGCGCGGCAAGCTGACCTTTGACCGACTCCGCCAATTGCGCCGGGGTAGGGTTGTACATTTGCACATTACACACGATCTGGCCATTGGCGGGATTGAGCACGGCATCCAGAGCGAGATAGGTGCGATCCACGCGCTGTAAGTCGAAAATTCCCGTGCGGCGATGCGATTCGCCGGTTTGCCAGGAGGCATGTACTTCCCAATCATTGGGCAAGACATAATCGACGCCCGCAGCGCCCGCATACGTAACAAAAACACCCGAATCCTCGGTACCGCTGTTGAGGCCGTTCTCGGTGGCCGGGGCTTCATCGCGCCAGATTTGGAATACATTGATATTGGCATCGTCCATCGCCTTGGCAACGGCTGGCGGCAAATAGACATTTTCACGAAATGCCGTGCCGCTCCAGCTTCCGGTGAAGTTCATACCGCCCAGATAATTGGTGGAACGCGATTCAGAACGCCCGACCAGCGCATGAGCAAAGCCCGAGAGCCTATCGGTAAACTTGTACTGCGCACCACCGAATCCAGAACGGTTCACCACACCATTGCCGGCGATGGCGTTGTGCGCATTCTGATAGGCGATAAACTCTGGATTCGAGCAATCCCCACCCATCGTAGAGGTGGAGCCAGGCGCACCCGGCGCGGCATAAATGGGCGATTTGACAAACTCCCGCACGCCTTTGCCATCATCCGTGAATACCATGCCGTTATAAGCAAAGCTCGTCATAGGCGCGGTCACGGACGTATTGTTGTTGACCCTGGAAATCAACATGCCCGCCGGTGAGCGATCCGTAGGCGCCACGCAGGGAAGGGTCAAGCGCTGCGGTACCGAAGAGCCCGGCGTCCACGCGGGGTTGGTGACGTGCCCATAATTTTTGAACCAATCGTATTTATTCTGTACATCGGATGCCAAGCGGTGAATCTGCTCGACTTCATTGGCGCTGAACGAACCCACCAAGTGCAAGCGATTATTCAATACCGAGGTACCGCCAGCGAGTTCCAGATTGTACCTATCGCCATCGCCCCATTCCGTTCTGCCAACGCCCACATTGAGTTTCAGACCCTCGAATTGACGATCCAAAATAAAGTTCACCACACCGCCAAGCGCATCAGCGCCATACGCCGCCGACGCGCCGCCAGTGACGGTATCAACGGAGCGGATCAAGGCCGTTGGCATCATGTCGACATTGACTGAGCCGCGTTTGTCCGCCGGCGGCAGTCTCGATCCGTCCAACAAGATCAGCGTGCGGTTCGTTCCCAGATTACGCATGTTGAGATAACTGCCACCCGCTTGTGCGAACAAGGTGCCGCTGCCACGCTGAGAACTCAAGGTATTGAAGAACTGCGGCAGTTGCGCCATCTGCTCAACGGTGCTGGAACCCGGATTGTAGGACGATAGCTCATCCATGCTGACCGCTGTCACCGGCACGGGTGCCGCCATACCGCTGGTGACACGCACGCGCGACCCGGTGATTTGAATTTCTTCCAAGAGCGGATTTTCCTGCGCTTGTATTGGCATCGCGCCAGTAAATGCCGAGGAAACCGCTATGGCTACCAGGCTTTTACTGAACAAGCGTTTTGTTTGACGAAGAACAGGTGTAGCGGCGAGGTAGCGGAAGAGCAAATCGGGGCGATCCGAGAAAGTAGAACGATGCGCATGAAACATAGCGTTGGCTCCCTATTATTTTGATTGTTACAAAAGAATACACGCTCAACTACACGGTCTTGCTCTGTGTTCAAGAATGGGCACACGAGGTACCCCTGGCGGCTCCGCGCTCAAGACCCAAGATGTTCCCTTCCAGCCTGGCTAACTTTTAACGCTTGAGAGCTTACCTCCTACCTTCTTACTTTCTCTTTGCATTTTTCGTTCTATTACTTGCACTTTTTCAGTACGGCCAACCCCTGCCCGCAATACCATGGCCACGGTTTGAGGCGTATTTCTCCGAGTGATTCTGCGCTGATGGCGCTGGTTCGGCCGCCACAGCGGGAAGAAAACCCGCTTTTCAGGCAGGGGGCGGCGATGCGAGTGCATCCTGTCAGCGTGCTTTTGTGGTAAAACCTTCGCCCACTGCCTTACCAAAGCAACAGCCAGAACAACAGCGATGGCGTAGCTCTTGAGCGATGGTTCAGTAGCTCTTGGCTGTGCCCTTCCTTCCACAGGAGACAAAGAAGATGCCCCTACTTATTACCCGCGTTATTACCCGCGCAGCGCGTGTACAGCGCCCATCCTTGCGCCTGCTGCCCTTGAGCTTGCTGCTGGCGCTGTCGCTGCCCGCGTATGCCGGCCCGCTTGCCGATGCCGCGCAGCACGGCGACATCAACAGCGTGCGCCGCCTGCTGCAAGCAGGCTCCAACGTCAATGAGCCGCAGATCGACAACGCCACCGCTCTGCATTGGGCCGTGGAAAACAGCGACCTCGCCATGACCAAGCTGCTGCTCGACGCGGGCGCCGATGCCAACATCCGCAACCGTGTCGGCGCACCGCCCATCCTCGCGGCGGCGGTCAACGACAACCCCGAAATCCTTGAACTGCTGCTCACGCATGGCGCCGATCCCAACCTGACGGTCAGCGCTACCGGCGATACGCCGCTCATGCTGGCCGCCCGTACCGGCATTCCCGCCGCGGTAGAGACGCTGATAAAACACGGCGCCAACGTCAATGCCGCCGAGCTTTGGGGTAAAACCACACCGCTGATGTGGGCTGTTACCGAGAATCACACCGACGTGGCCAAGCTGCTGCTGGCCAACGGCGCCAACATCGAAGCCCGTTCTGCCTACATGCCGCCCGATACCGGACGCGGTTTCGAGGGCGGCTTGCCGCGCGAACGGCGTGCGGAGGAAATCGGCCCGGTGATTTTCGCCAGCGGTGAGTTCACGCCGCTGTTGATGGCGGCGCGCGATGGCCGGCTGGAATCGGTCAAGGTACTGGTGGAAGCGGGCGCTGATGTCAACGCCATCGCCGCCGACGGCAAGAACGCGCTGGGCGTAGCCTTGTTCAACGGCGCTTACGCCATCGCCGACTACCTGGTGGATGCGGGCATCGATGTCAACCAGGCCGATGCGGAACGCTTCACGCCGCTGTTCTGGGCGGTGGACCGCCGCAGCATGGAAACGGCGCCCAACTTTCCCTGGGTCGTCACCGACGATCCGCTGCCGCTGATCGAAAAGATGCTCGCCAAAGGCGCCGATCCTAACTGGGTGGTCAACAACACGCCGCGCGCGCGGATGCGTGCCGGATCACCGCGTATCGTCTTCGCCACTGCGCTGATGCGAGCGGCGTTCTCGGCGGATCTGGAACTGGTGAACCTGCTGCTCAAGAACGGCGCCGACCCGAACATCAAATCCAGTGATAACGAAACCACACTGGCGGCCGCCACGGGCCTCGGCTGGGTGGCCGGTTTCCATAAAGAGCGGCCTCTCGCCGACCGCCTGGCCATCATCAAGATTTTGGTGGAGCAATACGGCGCGGACGTGAACTGGCAGGATAACTACGGTATTTCGTCCTTGATGGTGGCCGGCAATCTGGGCGATCTGGCCATCATCCAATACCTGATCGACCGCGGCGCGGATCTTGGCGCCTACGACCTCGGCAAGAAAAACGATGGCGCCTTCGGGGCCAGCATCGAACCCTTGATGCCGATCGACTATGCCATTGGCGTCGGTACGTTCCGGCCCAATAACGCCATCGTGTTCAATGAACCGGCTTACGAGTTGATGAAGCAGTTGATGGAGCAACGCGGCATCGTTCATACCACCAGTGAATGCACGCTGCGCGGCTTCACCTGCGCGGCGGTTGACATGGACCCGCGCGCCGCGACGCCACGCACCATCATGCAGGCACGCGCGCGCCAGATTGGCCATCAGGTGGATGACGTGGCCAACTTCTCTGGGCTGGAAGTAAAAGACGACGACAAAAAACCAGAAACCGTAAACGATGAGGCTGCGCCGACGCCGGCTCAGCCCGGATCCAGACGCCGCCGGTAACTCATCGGCGGTACGCCTTCGATCAGCTTGAACACGCGCGAAAAATACGCGGCGTCTTTGTAGCCAAGATCGAACGAAATCTGATCCAGCGTCTCCTTGGTGTAGATGAGGCGGCGCTTGGCTTCGACGTGCAGACGTTCCTGCATGAGTTTCTTGGCGGCAGCGCCCAGCATCTCATGGCACGCACGGTTCAGCGTCGAGGCCGAGACATGCAGCGCCGCGGCGTAGTCGCCGATCTTCCAATGCTGTTTGTAATGCTGCTCCAGCAAGTGCCGGAACGTGTGGGTCAACTTCGCGCCGATCTGTTGTTCCGCATCTTCGACATGTTCCTGATGCAAGCGCCGCCGCAGCGATACCAATACCATTTTCACCAGTGAAAACAGCGCGATCTGCTGATCCTGGCGCGGCACGATCAATTCCTGGCGAATCTGACGCAGGTACAAAGACAGCTCCTTGAACACCAGGGAATTAAGCTGGAACTTGATGATGCGGGGCCGCGCCAGCACGCCATCGAGCAAGGGCCCCAGATGGTTTTCCGCATCCAGCCCCAGCGCGTTGGTGGAAAGGCTAAGCACCAGGCCGTCTGTGTCCGGCGAAAATTTGAAGCCATGCACCACGCCGGAGGGCACCACGATCACCCAGCTTCCCTTGTGCGTGGACGTGCGCTCGTCCACGTGCACTTCAGCACCGCCGCTGAAGAGGCACAGAACCTGAAACAGATGGCCATGGCGGTGCGGCTTGATGACCCAGCCATTGCGCTCGCTACGGGCGCGGATGTCTTCGATATGGACGAATTCGGGCTTATGGCGAAAGCTGGTTTCACCATAGAGCGCAAACTGAGGGATGGGCGGGGCAGTGTTTGATCTTCTTGTCATGGCGGTCATGGCGGCACCTTGCATGGTGGCACCTTTGCTCAAGAGCATAGCAGGGCGGCGGGCGGGAGCCTAATGTCGAAATTCAGTGAGTTTTTCGACATGTTCTGTTGACATGTACACGCCATCGACATAAGCTCAAAACATGTCGATAAAAGCTAATTTTTTGAACATATGGCCTGGACACCTAAACGCCCGTGGAACGCCATTCCCCTGCTCCCGCCAGCACTGGAATTGGAAACCCGCACCGTGCTTAAACAGTGCATCGCCGCGCGCGCCGCGCTGGCGGAGCTGAAACAGGCGGCCCAGCGCATTCCCAATCAAGGCGTATTGATCAACACCCTGCCCCTGCTCGAAGCGCAGGGCAGCAGTGAAATCGAGAATATCGTCACCACCACCGATCGCCTCTTTCAATATGCCGAATCCGAAGCAAGCGCCGACCCCGCCACGCGCGAAGCCTTGCGCTACCGCACGGCGCTGCGCAATGGCTACGAAGCAATCAAGGCGAGGCCGCTCAATACGCATACCGCCGTGGAAATTTGCCGCACCATCAAGAACAGCAATCTCGACATCCGCAAAGTGCCCGGTACCGCCCTGGCCAATGATCGCACCGGCGTGGTGATTTATACCCCGCCCGATGGCGAGCAGCGCTTACGCACTCTCTTGGCCAATTGGGAGCGTTTCCTGCACGAGCACACGGCGCTGGACCCGCTGGTACGCATGGCCGCCGCCCACTACCAGTTTGAAGCCATCCACCCTTTCACCGACGGCAATGGCCGTACTGGCCGCGTGTTGAATCTGCTTTTTCTCATTCAAGAAGGCTTGCTGGACCTCCCCATTCTCTACCTCAGCCGCTACATCATTACGCACAAACAGGACTATTACCGGCTATTGCTGCAAGTAACCAGCGCGAAGAAATGGGAAGAATGGCTGATATTCATGCTGCGCGGTGTGGAAGAAACCGCCACCTGGACCGTGGCCAAAATCGACGCCATCACCCAATTGGAAAAATACGCGATCGATCACGTACAAGCGCGCAAACCGAAAATCTACAGCAGAGAACTGGTGGAAGCATTATTCGAGCAGCCTTATTGCCGCATCAGCAACCTGGTGAACAAAGGCATCGCGCAACGTCAATCCGCGTCCAAATACCTCAAGGAACTCGCCGCGATCGACATCCTGGAAGAACGCGAATACGGCAGAGAACGTTTGTTCATCAATACACGGCTGTTGGCGCTGCTGCGAGATGTGGAGAACCAGGCAACGCCTTATGCTCATGGCAGCACGGCCAAACGCGGCAAAAATCGCCGTTGACGCTCCAATAGCTGAAGATCTTCAACTGCGAAACCTACAAATACCAGACCTACAAATGCAAAACCTACACAGGGAGCCCTGAATCATCATGACCACAATAGCAACTCTGGCCTTCACCAGCTTGATCGCGGCCAGCGCCCTGACATTCCACGCCAACGCTCAGGCGCAGGGGCGTAATGCGCAGGATCGAATGGTCAATCCCTTGTTTGATACCCCTCTGCGCCAGCAAACCCTCTTCATACCCGCCAATACCCAAGAACACAGCGCTGGGGCGCTCATCTGCTTCTACTACCCGCATCTAATGCTAAAAGAAGCCAGTTACGACGATCACAAAGGCGCTGGCCTGCTTTCCACCACTTATTTTCTAAAGGAAGCGGACGCCCCCGTGTGTCAATTCGACCGTAGCAATAACGAACGAGAAGTCAATAACTGGGGCGGCTTTTTTCTTGGCGTCAAAGGCCCTTATATTGTCTTTGAAGGTGACGACGGCGATGGCAATGGTATGCCTTTCAGCGTCTATACGACCCAAGGTGCCAGAATACTCACAGATTCTGGCGTGCTGCATTCTGTCGACCTGAGCGCGCCTGTGCGCGACCCTGATTTGCGGCCTTGGTACGAAAATCCGCTGGTGCTGCGTTACCGCCGCTCCTATCTGGCGCCCTGCTCGCTGCGTGAGGATGCTACAAGCTGCTGGAACACCATCGCGCGCGTCACCGGCCTGACGCAAGCCGCACCGCCGGATTGCCAAGCCACCTACACGGACGAAGACAAAATTGCCCCGAGCTATATCGACTACGACGTGGAAGCCACGCTGGACGAGCGTGGCATCATTCACCTCGCGCCGCTAGGGCCAGTCGAAAACTGTTATCCCGCGCCGTAAATTGCCCTCTCCGAAAAAACAAAACCCCCGTGGTAGCGGGGGTTTTGCTTTTCGTTCCGCTCCGGTTCGTGGCCGAAGTTTCGTGAAGGGAGTTTCATGAAAGGAGTTTTACGACTGCATGAGCCTTACATCATGTCCATACCGCCCATGCCACCCATGCCGCCGCCTGGCGCAGCGGCTGGTTTTTCTTCCGGATGCTCGGCCACCATGGCTTCGGTGGTGAGCATCAAGCCCGCAATCGAACCTGCGGCTTGCAGGGCGGAACGAGTAACCTTGGTCGGGTCCAGGATGCCCATGTCCAGCATGTCGCCGTATTCGCCGGTGGCGGCGTTGTAGCCTTGGTTGCCTTTGAGGCCACGCACTTTGTCGAGTACCACGGAGGCATCGACGCCCGCGTTGGCGGCGATCTGGCGCAGCGGCGAGGTCAACGCGCGTTGCAGGATGCCCAGGCCCACGTTCTGGTCTTCGTTCTCGCCTTTCAGACTATCAATGGCTTGCAGGGCACGCACCAGCGCCACGCCGCCGCCAGGCACCACGCCTTCTTCAACAGCGGCGCGAGTGGCGTGCAGCGCGTCTTCGACGCGGGCTTTCTTTTCTTTCATTTCGATTTCGGTACCGGCGCCAACTTTGATAACGGCAACACCGCCAGCCAGCTTGGCCACGCGCTCTTGCAGTTTTTCACGGTCGTAATCGGAGGTGGTTTCTTCGATCTGCTGACGCAGTTGCGCAACGCGGCCTTCGATGGCTTTGGCATCGCCAGCGCCGTCGATGATGGTGGTGTTGTCTTTGCTAACGATCACGCGCTTGGCATGGCCGAGATCCTGCAAGGTGGCGCCTTCAAGGTTCAGGCCCACTTCTTCGGCGATCACGGTGCCGCCGGTCAGGGTGGCGATGTCTTGCAGCATGGCCTTGCGGCGATCACCGAAGCCAGGGGCTTTGGCGGCGGCCACTTTGACGATGCCGCGCATGTTGTTTACCACCAGCGTGGCCAGCGCTTCGCCTTCGACATCTTCGGCGATGATGAAGAGCGGACGGCCCGACTTCGCGGCGGCTTCCAGTATCGGCAGCATTTCGCGGATGTTGGTGATTTTCTTCTCGACCAGGAGGATCAGCGGGTTGTCGAGATCGGCAGACATGCTTTCCTGGTTGTTGATGAAATAGGCGGAGAGGTAGCCGCGGTCGAACTGCATCCCTTCCACGACGGAGAGTTCGTTTTCGAGGCCGCTGCCGTCTTCGACGGTGATGACGCCTTCTTTACCGACTTTAGCCATGGCTTCGGCGATGATGTCGCCGACGCTGGTGTCGCTGTTGGCGGAGATGGAGCCTACCTGGGCGATGGCTTTGCTTTCGGAGCAGGGCTGGCTCATGGACCTCAGTTTCTCGACCACGGCGGCGACGCC
>JAIRJU010000037.1 GCA_031260485.1 Pseudomonadales bacterium
CGCCCCGGCCCCCTCCCCTACCCCCGCCCCGGCCCCGCCACGGCCAACGCCCCCGCCCCCCCCCCCCCCCCCCCCCCCCCCCCCCCCCCCCCGCCCCCCCCCCCGGCCCCCCCCCCCCCGCCCCGCCCCCCCCCCCCGGGCGATGAAACGGGGAGTGTTGGAACGGACGGTGTTGAAATGGTCGATGTTGAAACGGGCGATGTTGAAAATTGCCAGGCGTTGATCAGAAAGGTGAGTTGCAAGTCGCCTTGCGCGAGGCGGATGCGGCCGGGCAGAGCGGGGTTTTGCGTGGCATCGTAGCGGTCGAAGCTGAGCGTCCAGCGGCGGTTTTCGTGGTCTATTTGCTCCAGGGTGGCCAGCGTGCCGGCGGGGGTCCACGCGGCAGTGGCGGGCAAGTCTGGCACGGGCAAGCCGCGCACCCAATACAGGAGGTCGGCGGCAGGGAAGTCGAAATCCAGATAGACGCGGCCCAACTCGCCAAGATCGGCCAGATGCAGCGGCGCTTCGCCAGCTTTTTCCACGAGTACGCCTGTCGTATCGCCATGGACCGCTGTTGTGCCGAAGCCAAGCGCGCCACTGAGGTGGATGTCGAAATTGGCGCCGCCGCGCTGTTCCCAATTGATGCTTACCGTGTCGTTGGCGCGCAGTTGCCGCACATTGAGACGGCCCCGCAATTGCCAGGTGTCGATCGCGTTCACACGAGCTTGATGTTCCGCCCAGGCAGGCGGAGCTTCGCGCAGATAGTCAGGTGGCGGCGGCGTGTGGCAGGCGCTGAGCAAGAGCAGCAGCAGGCTGAGACAAACGCCTTTCCCCCAGCCCTTCTCCCGCACGCAGGATTCGATCTCCCCTCGCCCGCGTGCGGGAGAGGGGCTGGGGGAGAGGGAGATCCTACGAATAAGGTTTTTTTTGCTTGCAAAGCGCATCAGAGCTTGGCGCCAAGCCGCTGCGCGGTTTCCAGGATCTGCGGGCTGTCCGGCTCGCTGGAGAGCACTTTGCGCCAGAGGCGGCTGGCGGCGTTTTTGTCGCCTTGCATCCACATCACTTCACCGAGGTGCGCTGCCACTTCAGGATCGGGGAAAAGTTGGTAGGCGCGGTCGAGATTGCTGCGCGCCTGATCCAGGTGGCCGAGGCGGTATTGCACCCAGCCCAGGCTGTCGATGATGGCGGGATCGTCGGGCGCCAATTCGATGGCTTTTTGAATCAGCTCGTAGGCTTCCTCATAGCGCATGGTGCGATCGGCCAGAATGTAGCCAAGGCTGTTGTAGGCCACGGGATTGGAGGGATTGAGTTGGATGATGCGACGCAGATCCTGTTCCATCAGCGGCAGGTCGTTGCGTTCCTGGTTCAGCACTGAACGCAGGAACAGCAACTGTATGTCGTTGGGGAAAGCGCCAACGGCGCCATCGAGCAGGGTGGCGGCATCGGTATATTGCTGTTGATCCAGGAGCACGTTGGCTTCCATGGTCAACAGCGGCAAGTTGAGCTCATTGTTGCGCAAGCGCAGATTTTGCAGATAGGCGGTGATTTCGGCGTAACGGCCCGCGCTGACCATCAGTTCGGTGAGGCTGCGCTGCGCCGCCATGAAGTTGGCGCCGCGGCGTACCTGTTGGTAATGTTCGATGGCCTCATCGGGGTGATTGGCCTCGTTGGCGATGAAGCCCAGGTAATAATGCGCGTCGTCCAGCCGCTGCCGGTTTTGTACCAGGCGTTGCAGATAATCCTTGGCCTCGTTATAGAGTTTTTCGTCCAGGCTCAATAGCGCCAGTGAATACAGCGTGTCGCTGTCATCGGGGTTGCGTGCGGCGAGTTCGGCGAACTGTTCCTTGGCTTTTTTGTAGTCGTGCGCTTCGAGCAGTTTGCGGGCGTAACGCAGGCGCAGGTCTTTGTGTTCGGGGTGGCTGCGCAGGCTCTGTGCCATGCGGCGCTGGGCGCGGGCGCTATCGCCGTTTTGTTCCAAAAGTTCCGCTTCCAGCATCACCACCTCGGGCGCATCGTGCAAGTCGTCGGCGAGACGCTCCACCAGCTTGAGCGCCTGCGCGGTCTTGCCGTTCATCTGATAAAGCTGCACCAGCGCCAATTGCAGCGATTGCTCACGCGGGTAGCTTTTACTCAGCACGGCGAATTCGCCGATCAAGGCATCGAGGTAGATCGCCGCATTGGGATCGCGCGCCAGTGTGGAGGAAACCAGGCGAAAGTCCACCTCATTGCCGTCCATGAGCAGGCTGCGCAGCAAGGCGAAGGCATCGCCATAACGCGCCACCAGCAGCAACTCCAGCGCCATGTTTTGGCGCGGCTCGACCGCGCCAGGATCGAGCGCCAGCCAGCGCCCGCCCATGTCGAGCGTGGTGGCGATGTCGCGCACACTGGCGGCGATGCGCATGGCGCGCTGGATGATGCTGAGATTATTGGTGGTTTTGGCGAGATCGGCGTAAATGGTGAGCGCCTGCCGCAAGCGGCCATTTTGCGCGGCGAATTCGGCTTCGATGGTGCGGGTCAGCAGGTCTTCTGGTATCTGGCCATAGACGACGGCGGCATCATCCAGCGGTGGCGGGCTCTGCGGTTGCCGGTTTTGGGCCCACAGCGGCACGCTGAGGCAGGTACCGGCTGCTCCGACGAGAAGCAATGCACAAAGGGCGCGGCGCTGGCGTGGCGGAAGGCGTGACATGGCAAGCAAAGCCTTACGGAGAAAGTGCGGTCAGTATAGCGACTTCGCGCCTGCAAGCTCAATCGTGCGCTGTATTACCTGTCAACCTCTTACCTCGACATGGCGTTATGCGCGCCACTACCGCTAAAATAGCGCCCTTTTTGAGCGGAACTTTTTTCTCCATGCTGGTGCTTGGCATCAATCACAACACGGCGCCGGTCGATGTGCGGGAAAAAGTCGCGTTCGCGCCGGAGTTGATGCAGGAGGCGCTGCACCAGGTGTGCCGCGAGGCCGGTGTGGCGGAAGCGGCGATTTTGTCCACCTGTAACCGCACCGAACTTTACTGCCAGCCGCAAAGCCCCGAAACGTCGTTTGTAACGCTGGCGCAGCGGCTTTTGGCGTGGCTGTGCCGTTATCATGGACTGTCGCAGCCGGTAGTGGAACGCGCCACCTACATTCACCAAGACAGCGCCGCCATCCGCCATTTGATGCGCGTCGCCAGCGGCCTCGATTCGATGGTGCTGGGCGAACCGCAGATTCTCGGCCAGATGAAATCCGCCTATGCCGTGGCGCAGCAAGCCGCCACGCTGGGCAGCCAGCTCAACCGCGTGTTCGAGGATGTGTTCGCGGTGGCCAAGCAGGTGCGCAGCGAAACCGCGATTGGCGAGAGCCCGGTATCGGTGGCTTTTGCCGCGGTGACGCTGGCGCAGCAGATCTTCACCGATATTCACCAGGCGCGCGCGCTGATGATCGGCGCTGGCCGTACCATCGAACTGGTGGTGCAGCACTTGAAGCAGAGCGGGCTGCACGACATCGTGGTAGCCAACCGCACGCTCACCAATGCCCAGGAACTCAAGCACAAATACGGTGTGCGCGAAGTGCTCCTGGCCGACATCCCCAAAGAGCTTGAAAGCACCGACATCGTGGTGTCGTCCACCGCCAGCCAGTTGCCTATCCTGGGCAAGGGTGCGGTGGAGCGTGCGCTCAAGGCGCGGCGGCATCGGCCCATTTTCATGGTGGATCTGGCGGTGCCGCGCGACATCGAGCCCGAAGTGGCCGAACTCGACGATGTGTATCTGTATACCGTCGATGATCTGCGCGAAGTGATCGACAGCAACCTGCGCAACCGCCAGGAAGCGGCGCGCGAGGCGGAGTTGATCATCGACAACGGCGTCGCCGCGTTTTTGCGCAAACAGCGCGGCTTGGGCATCGTTTCTACCTTGCGCAGCTTCCGCGAAAAGGCCGAACAGATCCGTGATCTCGAAGTGGAAAAGGCGCTCAAGGCACTCGAACGCGGCCAGGAACCCGCGGCGGTGCTCAAGGAATTGGCGCGCTTGCTCACCAACAAACTGCTCCACGCGCCCAGCGTGCAAATGAAAAAGGCCAGCGCGGATGGCCATGCGGAACTGATCCACCTGGCGGAACAATTGTTTGAGCTCGAAGCCAGCAACGAAGCGCCGCGCCCGGCTGCGGCGCCGCCGCAGAACCAGTCGCAGTCGTAAGCGCCTTTTCGTGTAAGCGCCTTCTCGTGTAAGCACTTTCTCATGTAAGCCCCTTCTCATAAGCATCTTCATGAATCCCTCTCTCAATGCCAAGCTGGAAGCGTTGCTGGAACGCTACGAAGAACTCGAACGCCTCCTGAGCGAAGCCGAGGTGATCGCGGTGCAGGAAAAATTCCGCGCCTACTCCAAGGAATACGCCGAACTCGAACCCGTAGTGCAGGGTTTTCGCGCGCAGCAAGCGGTAGCGCGCGCGCTGGTTGGCGCCGAATTACTGCGCAAGGACGCTGATCCTGAGGTACGCGCCCTGGCGGAAGAAGAAATCGCCGCTTGCCGCCAGGATCTGGAACGCCTGGACGCCGACTTGCAGAAGCTGCTGCTGCCCAAAGATCCGCGCGATGCCTGCAACGTTTTTCTTGAAATCCGCGCGGGCACTGGCGGTGATGAAGCGGCGCTGTTTTCCGGCGATCTGTTCAAAATGTACAGCCGCTATGCCGAAGCGCAGGGCTGGCGCGTGGAAATCCTCAGCGAGCGCCGCGGCGAACATGGCGGCTACAAGGAATTGATCAGCCGCATCGAAGGCAGCGAGGTGTACGCCAAACTCAAGTTTGAATCCGGCGCGCATCGCGTGCAGCGCGTGCCACAAACCGAAGCGCAGGGCCGCGTGCATACCTCTGCCTGCACCGTGGCGATCTTGCCTGAGCCAGAAGAAAGCGCAGAGGTCGAACTCAACAAGAGTGAGCTGCGCATCGACACCTTCCGTGCCAGCGGCGCTGGCGGCCAGCACGTCAACAAAACCGATTCGGCGATCCGCATCACGCACCTGCCCAGCGGCATCGTGGTGGAATGCCAGGATGAACGCTCGCAGCACAAAAACCGCGCGCGTGCCATGGCCTTGTTGCAAGCCAAATTGCAGGCTGTTGCCGATAGTGAGCGGATGCAGGCGGAAAGCGAGACGCGGCGTCTGTTGGTCGGTTCCGGCGATCGCTCCGAAAAAATCCGCACCTACAACTACCCCGATGGCCGCATCACCGATCACCGCATCAAGCTCACGCTCTACAAATTGGCGGATATTCTGAACGGCAACATGGCTGATCTGATCCAGCCGCTCCTGGCCGAATACCAGGCCGACCAGTTGGCGGAATTGGCCGCGGCGCGATGACGCTCAGCGAGGCCCTGCGCGCGGCCGCACAGCGCTTTGCCGCCGACAGCGCCGCGCTCGATGCGCAATTGCTGCTCTGCGCGGTGCTTGGCGTGCCGCGCAGCCGGTTGTACTCGCATCCCGAACAAGGGCTGAGCGACGCCGCAGCGCAGCATTTCGAGGCGCTGTGCGCGCGCCGCGCCGCTGGCGAGCCGGTGGCCTACATTCTGGGGCGGCGCGAATTCTGGAACCATGCGCTGGAAGTTGCGCCAGGGGTACTGATTCCGCGCCCTGAAACCGAACTCCTGGTAGAAACCGCCTTGACGCTCGGCGCGGGTCAGCCAGGCTGGGTAGCCGATCTCGGCACCGGCTCGGGCGCCATTGCACTGGCGCTGGCGAGTGAACGGCCCGACTGGCGCGTCGTGGCCACGGAATACAGCCCAGCGGCTTGCGCGCTGGCCCAGCGCAATTTCACCGCGGCCGCGTTACCGAATCTGAGCTTGCGTGAAGGCTTCTGGTGCGAACCGCTGCGCGAGCGCGGCTA
Organism: Pseudomonadales bacterium; assembly: GCA_031260485.1. Lineage (GTDB taxonomy): Bacteria > Pseudomonadota > Gammaproteobacteria > Pseudomonadales > Pseudohongiellaceae > CAILUG01. The sequence goes on from JAIRJU010000037.1 coordinate 5,829, forward strand.
TCGCTTGCTGGTAGCCAATCCTCCCTATCTCGCCGCCGATGATCCGCATCTGGGGCAGGGCGATCTGCGTTTTGAGCCGCTGAGCGCGCTGGTGGCCGCAGAGCAGGGCCTTGCCGATCTGCGGCAGCTCGCCGCGATGGCACCGGCCTATCTGGCGGGCGGCGGCTGGCTGCTGCTGGAACATGGCTGGGAGCAGGGCGCGGCGGTACGCGCCTTGCTGCGCGGGGCAGGTTTTGCCGAGGTGGCGACTTACCGCGATACTGGCGCGCGCGAGCGGGTGAGCGTGGGCCAAAAGCCGGTTTTGGGAGAGACAGCATGAGCGGCGAACGCTTTAGTGACGAACGTT
>JAIRJU010000104.1 GCA_031260485.1 Pseudomonadales bacterium
CAACATTAGTTGTGCCTTCGGTCTTCCGCGCATCATTGTCCTCGTCGTGTCCATACCCTATACGACAAAGATGGGAATACTTTCAAATAATTCAATGAATTTCTAACTCAGGACACTAGATAAATTTCTCTCCTCCGGAGGGGGTGCCCGAAGCAAGCGCTAGATAAATTTTCCTCCTTCGGAGGAATGCCTGTAGCAAGCGCTAGATAAATTCCCCTCCTGCGGAGGGGTGCCCGCAGGGCGGGGTGGTGCCGTAGGCAACTGAAGTGTCACAGGATAGTCTGCCGCAGGCATGAAGTGGCACAAGATAAATCCCCCACCACCCCGTCCGCCTACGGCGTCCACCCCTCCACAGGAGGGGAATTATCCTTCGGCAAGTGATAGGTAAAACCCATGCAGCGCCATGCCGCCGACTTGCGCCCCAGAGCCAGGTTCCTGGGTAAGATATTCGTCATTACGTTGAGCGCAAATTGGCATCAAGCCGTCATCTTTACCCATTCTTGATTTTTATCTAACCAAATACGCGAATAGCCCTTTGTAGAATATCGCGCAGATACCACAATGTTGCGCGACCCTGCGCTATCACGCTCGTCTGCCGCCACAGCCAATATCCGAGATGCGCACGCCAAAACTCAAACTGCTGTTTCTGTGCTGCCACAACCACTGTGGCAGCATCCTCGCCGAAGCCATCTGCAGGCACCTGGCTGGCGACATGATCGAGGCGCGCAGCGCTGGCAAAAAACCCAGTGGCACCATCCATCCGCTCGCGCTGCGCCACCTCGCCGCCGCAGGCATCTCCACGCGGCACCTATACAGCAAAAGCTGGGATGAGAATGAATTGGCCGACTTCACCCCCGATGCCGTCATCAGCATCTGCGGCCAGGCCATTGATGAACTCTACCCGCGCTGGCTCGGCAGCACGCGCAAGATCGATTGGAGCCTCCCCGACCCCGGCACCGATACCAGCAATCTGAAACGGGCGGAAAAAAACTTTCATCACGCCATCGCCACGCTGGAGCTACGCCTGGATATCTTCGCCCGCTGCCTGCGCCGTGGCGTACTGTACTGCGATTCCCTGCTGCTGCTCGATCAGTTTGCTACTACCTACCCCGAAGCCTGCCCTCTGTGCGTGACCCTGACGCCGCCGCGTGTACTCTATGCAGAACCGCTGGCATGGCAGGGATAGCGACACTCACACCATCCCCACAATCGGCACCACCGGTTCCACCTCAGCCTCGTAATCAACGCCATTGACCTCGAAGCCAAACAAGTTATGGCAAGCCCTTCGCAGATCCTTTCAGCCAATCCCACACCAGCTCCACCAGCACCTTGATTACGACAGCAGCGAAGCTAAGCCCAATGACCAGTTCACCGAACAATACCCATGACCAGAAGGAGTCTCTATCAAGCAACGCCTGGGTTGGGTCGACGGGGTTGACGTAACAGGGCACCTCTGCACCTCGAGGGTAGCGCGCAAGGATGGCTTCGACAGCACCACGATCAGAGGTCTGTTTATCGACGCTGGCATAATCGCTGGAATACACGTCGCGCTCGCCGACCTGATAGTGATAAATGATATTGGGGCCGTAAGTGTTCTTGCTCTTGTTGGTGTAGGTCGTCACCGTACTGCCGGTAATTTCACACTGCATTTGCGGCCAGCTTTGTGCATCAAAATAAGTCAACACCGACCTGCCCGCCAGCGCCAACATACCCAGCCCACACAGAAAAAACAGCAGCAGTACGAATACCGACACAAGATCGCTGTTTTTATCCTGCTGAACATCGGCGGGAGTCTCCCCCACCGCAATGTCGCGCGTCGGCTGATCTGCGCGCCTGCCAGTGCGCCATTGACTAAAGCCCAGGACAAAAAAGCTCAGCGGCAGCACCAGAGAGATCGCGGGAAACAACAGCGGGCCCAGTCGCAGCGCGGCGTTGTCTGGATTGCGCGGATCGACATGACAAGCGGTTTGCACGCCTGCAGGGTAAGCGCTGAAATTGCGTTCGTTGTCCCGAATCGAAAGACGCTTCGAGGTCGTCACCTGCGTGGATTCGCGCACTTTCCCCTCCGCCTCGTAGCGATAGCGAATGCCGCCGGTTCCACGGCCCGATTCGATGATCGTGCAGGTGGCGTCGTTCCAGAAATACGGCCTGACATCGTCCCAGAAAATCAGCTTCATCGAACCGAGAAGCGGCAAGCTCAGCAGCATGAAGAGCAGCCCGATTCGATTCGTGGGTGCAAGGGCTGATTTAGAGTCAGAGTCAGAGAGCATAGAATTTTACCGTAGCTCCTTCCCCTATCCAGGAACCTGGTTCTGGGGCGCAAGTCGGCAGCATGGCGCTGCATGGGTCTCTCCCGCAAGCGGACGAGGGGAGAAAAATATCAATGATTTAACCAAAACTGCTCTAGCTCACACTATCTGTGCAATCGGCACCACAGGATCAACTTCAGCTTCATAATCAACGCCGGATACTTCAAAGCCGAACAGGTTGAGGAAGTTGCGTTTGTAGCCAGCGAAGTCCGTCGCGGCGCCAATCGTTTCAGTGGAAATTTCGTTCCACAATTCAGCCACACGCTGCTGTACCGCCGGTTCCAGTTCTTTGTAATCCACGCGCCAGCGGCCCTCGGCATCGAGTCGTGGGTGGGGGCCATACAGGCTTTCGCGGAACAGCAGATCAATTTGTTCGATGCAGTCTTCGTGCGTTCCTTGCTCCTTCATCACCCGGAACAGCAGTGCCAGGTAGAGCGGCATCACCGGAATCGCGGAGCTGGCCTGCGTTACCACCGCCTTCAATACCGCTACGCGCGCTTGTCCACCGGCGGCTGACAATTTCGTTTGCAGCGCTGCGGCTTTGTGGTCGAGATCCTTCTTCGCCGCGCCGATCGTGCCGTTCCAGTAAATGTCCCAGGTCAATTCCGCACCCAGGTAGGTGTAAGCCGTGGTAATCGCGCCGGGTGCCAGCACACCTGCTGTATCTAACGCCTCAATCCAAAATTGCCAATCCTCGCCGCCCATCACCGCCACCGTGTTGGCGATTTCTTCTTCGGTGGCCGCTGGCACCGACATGTCTTGAATCACTTCCTTGTCGGTATTGATGCCACGCAGCGTGATGTCCTTGCCGATGGGTTTCAGCGTCGAGTTATGTACCACACCCGTGCGCGGATGCAGACGGCGTGGCGCGGCCAGGCTGTAAATCACCAGGTCTACCTGGCCGAAATCGGCCTTGATGGCCTCGATGGTTTTTTGCTTGATGGCGTCGGAGAAGGCATCGCCATTGATACTCTTGGCGTAAAGCCCCGCGGCGGCGGCCTCCTGATGGAACGCGGCTGAGTTGTACCAGCCCGCCGATCCCGGCTTGCCCTCCTGGCCCTCCTTTTCAAAGAACACACCTAAAGTAGCCGCGCCAGCGCCGAAAGCGGCGGTGATGCGCGAGGCGAGTCCGTAGCCCGTGGAAGCGCCGATGATCAGCACTTTTTTCGGCCCGGTGAGCGGGCCCTGGCGTTTCACGTAGGCGATCTGCGCGCGCACGTTGGCGGCACAGCCGGTGGGGTGCGTGGTGATGCACATGAAGCCGCGGACACGGGGTTTGATGATCATCGCTATTCCTGAGTTGCTAGCAGTGAGTGAAAAATTGAGGCGTGATTTTAGCACGCGAAACGCCGCGCCCACGGGATCAGGGCGCAGCGAGCAAGGCGTTCAGACGCGCATGGCGCGTGGGTTGATCGAGCGCGGCCAGTGCCGTGACTTCGCGGTAGAAGGCGTCGAGATCGCCCTGCTGCTGCGCCAACAGCGCCGCAAAGGCGGGTACCCACGTGTTGTAGGTAGCCACGGTGGCAAGCTGCGCATTGTTGAGCGGCTGCTTGAACCAATTGTCATAGCTCGAATCGCCGTCCCATTTCGCCTTGAGCGTGGCGTAGTCGCGCCGCAGTTGTTCAAGCCGCGTTTGTTTCGCTTGCCGCAGCATGAGGGTGTCGTGCTCAGTGGCATAGAGCGCGCTCAGATCCTGTACCGCGCCTTGCACCAGCGCCACGAAGCTCTCGCGGCGCTGCGCGTCCTGTACGCTCACGCGCCACACCGAGGCGCGCGCCGCGTCATCGAGGCTGGAACTCTCCAGCCAGCGGCGCAGCCCTTCCTGTTCCACGGCGGTGGCAAAGCTCTCGTTGAATTCAGTATCGCCCGGCGCGTAAACCTTTTGATGCGCAAGCTCGTGAAACAGAATGCTCGCAAGCTGCCAGGTGTCGCGTTCCAGCATCGAACTCAGGAGCGGATCGTTGAACCAGCCGAGTGTCGAATACGCGCTTACGCCACCGACGTAGACTTCCCAGCCTTGCTGACTCAAGGCCGCGGCATATTGCCGCGCGGAGGCTTCCTTGAAATAGCCGCGATAGCTGACACAACCCGCCACGGGATAACACCACTGCCGGGGAACCAGCGAAAATTCCGGCGCGGCGAATACACTCCAGGTGACGAACGGCGTGTTCTGCCGCACCAAGGTTTCGTAGCTGTGCCCCGTGGGCAGATGCAGTGCGGCGGCGGCAAACGCGCGCAGTTGCAGGAAGGTATCGAGACGCTCGCGCAGCGCGGGATCGAGGGCGGGATCCTTGAGCAAGGCGGCGATTGATTCGCGGTTCCACATCAGCGCCAGTTGGCCGCGCGCGGCTTGCCCGTAATAACTCAGCGATTCGCAGCCCACCAGTGCAAGGCCCAGCAAGAGACACGCCGCCAAGCACCCTCCTCTGCCGTAGCGCATCACCGGTGTTTTACTCTCTTACACGGATCTCATACAGGTGCGGCCACAGTTTGCCGGTGACAAACAAGCGCTTGGCATCGGCGTCCCACGCGATGCCGTTGAGCACATCGTCGCTCGCACTTTGAGGATGGAGGCTGGACAGATCCAGTTTGGACAGCACTTTGCCAGTCACAGGATCAATGCGCACGATGTAATCGGTGTACCACACGTTGGCCCACACCTCGCCATTGATGTATTCCAACTCGTTCAACTTGGTGAGCGGAACGCCGTCTTCATTCACCGCCACGCGATGCGTTTCCTTGAGCGTGACCGGATCGAGAAAACGCAGCATCGCGGTGCCGTCACTCACGATCAACTCCTTGCCGTCGTGGGTAAGCCCCCAGCCTTCGCCAGGCAGGTAGAAGGAACTCAACTGCTGGAAGTCATCACGCGAATACACGAAACCAACATGCGTCTGCCAAGTAAGCTGGTAGATCTTGTCGCCCAGAATCGTGATGCCTTCGCCGAAATAGCGCTCACCCAGCTTCTGCTGTTGCAGAACCGCGCCGGTTTCGAGATCGACGCGGCGCAAGGTGGATTGCCCGTTGAGGCCGGTGCCCTCGAACAACTCGCCTTTGTCGATCACCAAGCCCTGGGTGAAGGCCGCCGCATCGTGCGGGTATTGTGCCACCACCTCCACCGGCAATAGCGGCGCTTCAGCACACGCCAGCGTAGCGCCAAGCAGCAATAACCCACAAATTCCGCGATACCGCAGCATAATCAATCCAGAATAAACAGTCCGAAATAAGCGGTTCAAAAACAGGCAGTTCAAGAATAAGCAGTTCAAGAATGGACAGTTCAAGAATAGGCGGCTCAAAAATAGACAGCCCAAAATAGACAATCAGCCCAAGGCAACGAACAAGGCGATCAGTGTACCCAGCAACAGCACCGCGCTGGGCATGAAAGTCAGCATGAACCCGGTGCCGCGCTTGGCGGGATCCGCGACATAAGCGCGGGCATAGAGCGCGCGGCCCAGCAGCCATATCACGCCCAACAGCGCGGCGATTTCATTGCCTGGCCACTTTACGCGCTCGCTCATGGTGGCGAACAGCCACAGCGCTGGCACGAACACCATCAGTTGTTCCAGCGTGTTCATTTGCACCCGGTAGTAGCGCTCGAACACCGGATGGCCGCTGATGGCGGGCGCCTTGACGCCGTACTTCACGCGCGCCACGCCGACGTTATAACCAAAAAACAGATACTGGATCAGCGCCAGCACGGTAATGAGGACCACGAGTTCCATGCACTTGTCTCCAATGCACCCAGCGCTGAAACCACCCGCTGTACGCAGGCGGTTTCGACGCAGAACCTAATGGAAAAAACCCGCTTACTTGAGCATACCGCCCAGCATATAGCTGGTCAGCTCGCCAAGCTGCTTGGGCGAACGGCCACTTCTGGCACCGACCTTGACAGCGGTGTAAAGCGCCATGACCACATCGGCAGCCTTGTCGGCATCGAGCGCTTTGGTCAACTGCTTGCCCTTTTCCAGTTCGCGGGTGCGCACCAGAACCGCCTTGCGCACACCATTGAGCCCATCGCGCAGCAGCTTCTGGATCTCCGCATCCCATACCACGCTTTCGCACAGGGAATTCACCAGCAGGCAACCGAGGTTGCGCTGGCGCGAAGGCAAACCGCTGACCACGTTCTCGATGAAGGCGCCCAAGGCCTTTTCGGCTTTGAGGTTTTTGTCGCCCAGCGTGGCGTCGACGATGCCCATGAGCCGGCCAAGGTAGCGATCGAGGCAACTTTTGAAGAAAACCTCCTTATCGCCAAAAGAGTTGTACAAAGTGCCGCGATTGATGCCGGTGGCATCCAGCAGCTTTTGAATGGAACTGGCTTCGAATCCTTCCTTCCAGAATTGCTCCATTGCGCTTTCCATTACAACTTCATAGTCAAATTCAACTGGTCTTGCCATAACAGTCTGAATACCTCTTAAATTTCGTGGAAATGTTACGCGCCTCAGCGTCGTGACTGACCGAAGGGCGATGAATTCTAGTACAAAACGCCGCCGCGGCGAAACCAATTTCGTCACTTGATCGTCAATCCGTCATTTCGAGACACAATTTTGAGACAGCCATGCAAAAACGGCTTGACAGCATAGCAACCGGATAATCCAAAACTTCGGGATATGCGCTATTGCGTCATGCGCGTGTAATCGCACACTCCTTTCAGGCTCAACCAGGCTCAGCGGCGAGCGCCCGCTCGCGTTGGCGGTACTGGATTTCGCGTGCGTGCCGCGCCTAATGGGGCGCCAGCGTGATTTTCCTCGTCTGCGGTAGGCGCATCGAAACCGGCTTGCAGGTTATTCCAGGGGCCGTCGAGGCGGTAGGCCAGCGTGGTGAATTCGCCCACTTGTTCGGCGAAGATCTTGCTCGCCAGGTAGGTGCTCACCGCGATCGGCCAGGCGCCGAGCAAGCCGGCGAGCACGGAGATGTTCTGGCCCAGCGGAATGCGCACCAGCATGTCGGCGGCGATGGTTTCGTCGGGCAGGTTGATTGCGCCGTTGATGCGCAGGCGGCTGGAGGGGCCGTCGATGATCAGCGAGTCGTTGGTGGCGATCACGCCGTCTTGAAAGACGAGTTGGGCGGTAATGGCGTCATAGGCGAAGCCGCGCCCGAACAGATCGGAAAAATCCAGTTGCACGCGCCGCACTATCGCGTCGAAATTGAACGCGCCCAAAAGGCGCGAAGAGCCGGAACTGATGTCCATGAAGCGCCCGTTGGTAATGCGCAGGTCTATCTTGCCGCTCGAGCGTTTGAGCGCGAAGCCGAGCGGTGAACCGGGCCAGGCCAGGGTGGCATCGAAGCGCGCGCTCTTGCTGTCGAGAAAAGCCTCATGGCCCAAGGCGGGCAGCACTTGCGCCAGGTTGGTGGCGGTGACGAGGCCGCTGAAATGGCTTTGATGCACACCACCCTGGTACTGCCAATCAAGACTGGCACCAGCGCCCTCCTCCATGCCGAGCACATGGCTTTGCGGCGCGTCGAGGCGCAAGTCGCGGATCTGCCCGCCCGCCGCGGTGGGGCGGTAGCCAAAACTGAGCAGGCCCAGGTTGTTGGGGCCGAGGCTGAGTTCAGCACTGGTGAAATCGAAGGCGGGCAGTTTGCTGGGATCGACAGCCCCGAGCAGGTCCACCTCATCCGTCACGCGCAGCTGCTGCGGCGTGCGCACGGGCGGCGGCGGCAAGCGCAGATAATCAAGAGTCACCTGCCAGGGCGCGCTGTCGTTCAGCAGGAACTTGCCGGCCAAGAGCGCATTGCGGCCCTGTATCTGCCAGCCTTCCTCGCTCGGCTGCACTTGCACGTTGATGTCATCGAAGCGCTGGTCGAACACCTGCAACTGGCCCACGCTCACGTCCACCAGGCGCAGACTTTCCTTGAGCGTGCGTCCTTGCCCACCGCCTTGCGTCAACTGTTGCGCCACTGCGTTCCAGGCATCGAAATCGAAACTGGACAGCGTGCCGCTCACCAGGAGCGCGGAGGTGTTGCGATCCACCTGGCGCACGGTGAACGCGCGATTGAGTTCGCCAAGGTAAATCTGGCCGCGGTTGAGACCGCGCGCATCCAGCACCAAATCGCCGGAAACCGCGTCATCGAAACGAACAGTCAAGAAATCGGCTCGTTCTGCGCCATCCTCTGCGCCATCCGCCGCGCCGCCAAAGAGATAATCAATCGCGAGCTGGCGGCGCTCTTCTGGGGTTTTGGTGAACGGCGCGGGCAAGGCGCTGGCCATGCCCCAGAGGTCCGAGTGGAGCGTGAGGCGGGCGCCGCCGCTGGCTGAGCCTGGAAATTCCAGCGCAAGTGCGTAGTCGAGCTCGCCTTCCGTATAGGCAAAGAGGCGCTTGACGAATTCGGGCATCCCGTCCCAGGCGCGTAGCGCGTCCACGTCCGCGTGGCCAGTGCCGCTCACGCGCGTGAATTGCCCGCCATTGCTTTGGCGCGTGCTGCTGAGGTCGGCTGCAACCGGCTGGCCGAACAAGCGCGCTGTCAGGCTAGAGGCGCTCAGCCCGTGTGTGTCGCTGTAATGCACCACGCCATCGACGCCGCTGAAATCCAGGTGCTGCGCAGGAATCGTCAGCGTGCTGCCTTGGCTGCGCACGGCGACATCGATCAGGCGCTCGCGCGGGTTGCTGCCCAGCGGAATGCCCAGATTCAGCGAAATGGCAAGCTGGCCCGCTGCTTTCCAGGTGTCGAAGGTGGGCCCGATCAGCGCGTGCAGCGGCGAGCGCAGCAGAAAGCGGTGCCCGCTGGCGGTATCGGTGGCGGCGGCGCCCGCAATCGAGAGCCAGGCGCCGCCGGCTTCCTCTGGCCGCACTTCTGCGGTGACAGCGCCGAGCGCCACGCCATCAATGCTGCCGGAACGCGCGGCGACATCGACGGCATCGTCGCGCACGCTGACGCCCGCCACCAGGTTGTCGAGCGGCGCCCACTCCTTGAGATAGCGCAAACGCCCCGCGTTCACTTGGTACCACGATTGCACGCTGGTGGACACTTCCGCGCCACTGCGCCGCTGCAAACGCAGCATGAAACCGCTGCTGTCGAGTTCGCCGCCTTCGAGCGCCTGGCGCAACCAATCCAGAGTGCTGGTGAGGCGTGGCTGGTTCGGCAGCGTCGGCAGATACACCTTGCCCGGCACTACCGCCATGCGGTCCACGCCCACCATCAATTTGAACGAATGTTCACGCTCAGCAGTGCCCAGTGGGCGATCGAGCACCGAAAAGCCCACGCGCGCATCGATCTCGGCGCTGTGCACATCGAGCAGATCGCTCTGCACTCGCACCTCGCCATCCGCCACCTGCCAGGTGACACGGCCATTGACGCTCTCATAGTGCCAGGCATCACTGAATAAATGCGGCAATTGCAGCGTGACATCGCGGCTGTCCACTTCCGCAACGCCGCTGAGCGCATTGGCCTCGACATAGGCGAACAAATGCTTGCCAGCAGGGGCGTTGTTCCACGCCTCTACCGCGCCATCGTCGAGATTGGCCCGCAGTTGAAAGAAACCGGGGTAGGAGCCATCGCTGCGCGTTTGCAGGTGTAAATTGCGCAACACGCCCTGTGGCGCCAGCGTGCGCAGCGCGTTGGCACCCTCTGGTGGCAGCGGCGCGGCGGTGAGCGCCAGCGTAGCGAGCATATCGAGATCCACGCGCGCCGCTTCAACCCATACGGTGGGTGCGTCAAGATCGTTCTGACGCAATTGCAGTGACGGCACCATCCAGTGCCGCTGATCCCAGGTGAAGTCAAGCCCGGCAAGCTGTAGCTCCCACGTGCCATTGGGCTGGCGTGCGCCTTGCAGGTCTACCGCTGCGCCGCTGAGTGGAATGCGCAGTTTTTGCGTGTCTTCTTGCGCGCTCAGTTGCGCATCGCGCACGCGGCCGGTGAACGACACCGCGCCCGTCGCGGCGAAATCGAACCAGAGTTCGGCGCTCAAGCCCGCCGCCGCCACCTGCCAGGTGGGCAGAGACGGTTGCAGCAGTGTTTGCAGATCGAGATCAGGCAAGCTCGCCCAGCCATGGCCGGACAGCGCGGTGCCAGGCAGGCCATCGAGTTCCAGCGCCAAACGGCTCGGCGCGGGCTGATCCTCCAGCAAAAATTGTAATTGCGCGCGATGCACAGGCCCGCGGTTTTCGATTTCGGCGAACACCTCATGCAGCGTCAGCGCTTGCCCCTCACGCGGCTTCACGGTGAGGCGCGATTCGGCGAGGCTCAAGTGCGGCGTGTTCAGCAATATATTTTTGACCAGATCGCTCGAATCGCCCTCGCTCTCGGGCAAGCCCGCCAACACCCAGTTTCCTTGCGGGGTTTGCTCCACCACCAGATCGACGGCGCCGATGGCAAGCGACGCAATCACCAGGCGGCGCTGGCGCAGGCTGGCTCCCATGTCGATGCCAAAGCTGAGATGCTCGATGCGCTGCGCCGCGCTCTCGGGCAGCTGTAGCGTCAACGCCGCCACATCAAACCACGGCGCAAAACCTCGCCAGCGCCCTTGCAAGCCCTCGATCCGCACCGGCACTTGCAGCACGCGCGACAAAGCCGCCTCGATGCGCGCGCTTTCGCCCGCCACCTGTGGCAACAACCAGCGGCCTGCACTGAGATAGCACGTCACCAGCAGCAGCGTAATGAAACAGAGTCGGCCCAGCAGCGCGCCCACGCGCCGCCAAAATCCTGGGCGTGATGGAGTTATGTTGGCGGCGGCCGCGCCCATGGCTTAGTACATCACCACGTCGAACTGCTCGGTGGTGTACAAGGCTTCCACCTGAAAGCTGATGCTCTTGCCGGTAAGCTGTTCGAGGTTGACCAAGGTGTCGGATTCTTCTTCCAACATGCGGTCCACCACTTCCTGCGAGCCCATTACCAACAGACGGCTGTTTTCGAAGGCGCGCGCCACACGCATGATTTCGCGGAAGATGTCATAGCACACGGTTTCCGGCGTCTTGATACTGGAACGACCGTCACAGGTGGGGCATTCCTTGCACAGAATCTGCCGCAGGCTCTCGCGGGTGCGCTTGCGCGTCATCTCCACCAGCCCCAATTCCGACAGCGCCGACACCCGCGTGCGCGCCGGATCGCGCTCCAGCGCCTTGGTAAAGGTACGCAAGACCTGGCGCTGGTGTTCTTCGTCCTGCATGTCGATGAAATCGACGACGATGATGCCGCCGATGTTGCGCACCTTGAGCTGGCGCGCGATGGCCTTGGCCGCCTCGAGGTTAGTTTTGAAAATGGTTTCTTCCTGCGTGCGCGTGCCAAGAAAGGCGCCGGTGTTGACGTCGATGGTGGTCATGGCTTCGTTTTGATCGATCACCAAGTTGCCGCCGGATTTGAGCCGCACGGTGCGCGACAGCGCTTTTTGGATTTCATCGTCGATGCCATAGAGATCGAACAAGGGCCGCTCATTCTGATATTGCTCCACGTGCGGCTCGATCTCGGGAATGAAATCACGCGCGAATGCCAGCACTTCTTCATAGATCGCACGGTCATCAATGCGGATTTTTTCCACCTGTGGTTTGAGCAGATCACGCATGGCGCGCATGTAAAGCACCAGGTCTTCGTAAATCACCCGCAGGCTTTTCGGCTCCTGGATGCGCCGATGCACCGCGCTCCACACACGGCGCAGAAACTGGATGTCGCTGCGCAGCTCGTTTTCGTTCACGCCTTCGGCGGCGGTACGCAGGATGAAACCGCTCTGATTGCTCAAGCCTTCCTGCTGCACGCTGCGCTCCAGCGTATCCAAGAGGCGCGTGCGTTCTTCTTCGTTCTCGATGCGCTGCGAAATACCGAGGTGGCGAGTGCGCGGCATGTACACCAAATAACGCGAGGCCAGCGAAAGATGCGTGGTAAGCCGCGCGCCCTTGCTGCTGATCGGCTCCTTCGCCACCTGCACCACCAGATACTGCCCCTCATACAACAGTTGACTGATGGGCAGCGCTTGGCTGAGCGGCACTTCAAAGCCGGTTTCGTCCAGTTGCGCGATGTCGGCGGCGTGAATGAAGCCAGCCTTGTCGAGCCCGATGTCCACGAAAGCCGCCTGCATCCCCGGCATCACCCTTATCACCTTTCCCATGTAGATATTGCCCACCGGGCCGCGCTTGTTGTTGCGTTCGATGTAAATTTCTTGCAACAAGCCCTGCTCAGTGAGGGCGACGCGGGTTTCGCTGGGGCTGTGATTGATGAGGATTTCAACGCTCATGCGCGCATTCCGTTGAACAGCAGGGCGCTGCTGATGCCGTAATTCGCCAGAAGCTGCATGGTTTCAAACAGCGGCAGCCCCACCACGTTGCTGTAGCTGCCCTCGATATGGCGCACGAACAGCGCGCCGCGGCCCTGGATGGCATAGGCGCCAGCCTTGTCGCGCGGTTCGCCCGAGGCCCAGTAACTCAGCACCTCGTGTTCCTCCAGCGCGCGGAAACTCACTCGCGTGCTCACCACCCGGCTTTCAAACAAGCCGCCGCGCGTGGCCACCGCGATGCCGGTCAGCACCTCGTGGGTGGCATCGGACAAACGCCGCAGCATCACCCGCCCCTGCACCGCGTCCGCGGGCTTGCCCAGAATCTCGCCACCCTGCACCACGGTGGTATCGGCGGCCAATACCGGCAGTTCATCGAAGAAATAGTCGGGATCCGCGAGCGCGCGCAGGGCTTTTTCCCGCGCCAGCCGCTCGACATAGGCGGTGGCCGCCTCCGAGGGTAGCGCGCTTTCATCAATGAATTGCGGCAGGCTCAGATGCGGCAGGCCGATCTGCGCCAAGAGTTCGCGGCGGCGTGGCGAGGAAGAGGCCAGATAGAGCAAAGGCTTGGTCACGAGGCGGGCGTCGCTATGCAGTCAATGGGAAGGGTCGAGCCGGGCATTATACCCATAGAGTTCCGGCGATCCGGCCACCATTCGCCCTTGGCCTCACTCGCCCCCGCCCTCATTCGCCTCTATCCTCATTCGCCTCCTCATTCGCCTCTATCCTCACCCGCCTCTACAGCGCCCCAGGAATCGGTTCTATACTCGCCACCCCATGGCCGTGCGCGGTTTCAAGGCTTTTCTTTACCCTGACAGGTTCTGGACATGGATTCTCTGCTTCACTTCAGCGACACCTTTTTCGGCAGCATCATGACCTTGCTGTCGCATACCTTCATGCTCACGCTGAGCCTGCTGTGCATCGCGGCGGTGGTGTTCTATTTCATTGATCTGACACAAACACGCCACACCATCCGCCGCAACTATCCCCTGTTGGGCCGTTTCCGCTATTTGTTCGAGCAGCTTGGGGAGTTTTTCCGTCAATACCTTTATTCCCAGGACCGCGAAGAATTGCCGTTCAACCGCGCGCAGCGTTCCTGGGTGTACCGAGCGGCCAAGAATCTGGACAACACGCTGGCGTTCGGCTCCACCCGCAACAACGATCAAGCGGGCCACATCGTGTTTGTCAATGCGGGTTTTCCGGTGCTGGATGAAGAAGGCCAGGATACGCCGCCGGTAATATTCGGCCCACATTGCCGCCAGCCCTATGAATCGAACTCGATTTTCAATATTTCGGGCATGAGTTACGGCGCCATTTCCAAACCGGCGGTACAGGCGCTATCGGGCGGCGCCGCGCTGGCGGGGTGCTGGATGTGCACTGGCGAAGGCGGCCTCAGCGACCATCACCTGGCCGGCGGCTGCGACGTGATCTTTCAAATCGGCACGGCCAAATACGGCGTGCGCGATGCAGCAGGCGCTTATTCACTGGACCATCTCCACACCATCGCCGCCATGCCGCATGTCAAAATGCTGGAGCTGAAACTGGCGCAAGGCGCAAAACCCGGCAAAGGCGGCATTCTGCCAGGGGTGAAGGTAACGGCGGAAATCGCGCACATTCGCGGTATTCCCGTGGGCGAAGATTCGATCAGCCCCAACCGCCATTACGACATTGGCAATCACCGTGAACTCTTGGAGCGCTTGCAATGGCTGCGGGAATTGAGCGGCAAACCGGTAGGCATCAAAACCGTGCTGGGCGACGAACATTGGATCGAGGAATTGCTGCGCACCGTGAAAGACATGGGCGCCAAACTGGCGCCGGATTTCATTACGCTGGACAGCGCCGATGGCGGCACCGGCGCGGCGCCGCTGTCGCTGATCGACGACATGGGCCTGGGCTTGCGTGAATCGCTGCCACTTTTGGTAAACCGTTTGGAACAATTCGGCCTGCGCGAGCGGATTCGAGTGATCGCCTCCGGCAAGCTGATCAATCCTGCGGATGTGGCCTGGGCCTTGTGCGTGGGTGCAGACGCGGTAAACAACGCGCGCGGCTTCATGTTCTCGCTGGGCTGCGTGCAGGCGCTACAGTGCAACAAAAACACCTGCCCCACCGGTATTGCAACGCACGATCCAAAATTACAACGCGGCCTGGTACCTCAGGACAAAACGCTGCGCGTGGCGAACTATCAGCGCAACATGGTGAAGGAAGTGACGATCATCGCCCACTCCTGCGGCGTGGCGCATCCGCGTTTACTACGGCGGCAACATGCGCGTGCGGTGCTGGGGCCAAACCGTTCTGTGTCGTTGGTGGAGTATTACAAGCACACGTAACGAAGGTTAGTAACACACTCTCTCATGACTTGGCTGAATCTTGTTTATTGATTGCGGCCTGCTTTTCCTGTTCTAGCACTTGTTGGGCACGTTCTTGCGCTTTTTGCGCGGCACGGCGCAGGGCCGCCTCGATGCCTTGTTGAAGCGCATCAAGAGGCTGCGGTTCTGTTGCTGAGGTGGGTTGTGTTTTCATGCAATTTCCTTGCGACTGCCACGATCCAGAAGAACCGGGCTATGTCCAGCGTTGTCATATAAAAGCCAATAGTCAACCAGAGGCCGGTAAACATTTTGAAAATTGTCCAGGCCAGCCTCGAAACGACGCCGGATTACAGATTCCGGTATGTTATGACCACCTTCCCGTACACGCCGAGCAACACGCTCGACGGCAGTATCGGCGTTTGCAAGTTTCAGAAAAA
Source organism: Pseudomonadales bacterium (assembly GCA_031260485.1). GTDB lineage: Bacteria > Pseudomonadota > Gammaproteobacteria > Pseudomonadales > Pseudohongiellaceae > CAILUG01. The sequence goes on from JAIRJU010000104.1 coordinate 15,251, forward strand.
TCAACGTGACGATGTAACCATCTGCCTGCCAGCGCGGAATGTGACGAGCATAGCCTTTGCCGCTAAGAGTGGTTTCAAAGGCAAAACTCTCGCGCTTACGCACATGCCTATTGATCTGGGCCAACATCAGGCGTCCAGCTTCGATGGCGGCAGCGTCTGGGTTGAAGGGGCTGAGGCCGGCGGCAATCAAATCAGCATTGATGAATACCGGCGTGGCTGCTTCGTTTGGCAGGTACTCTCGAGCGAAGGTCGTTTTGCCTGCTCCGTTTGGTCCGGCGATGATGAAAATATGTGGAGTATGGTTCATATTCGTCAAGGCTAACCCCAAATGCAGCAGCCTGCTTGCCCTTCTGCTTGCCCTTGTAGAAACCGGCGCCTCTCTCAAACACTGATTTTCATGTTTATACGCTCGCTACTGTTGCTGCGCCTGCCACGCCAATACCTCGGCAAACGCCACAGTTCCCCCAAAAATATCCAGCGCGCTGCCGATGGTGAGATCGACACGGCCCTGGCCGAGGCCCTGGACGCGATCGAGGTCTGCAAGGCGGCTGACACCACCAGCATAGGTGACAGGCAGCGGGCTGTGTTCGCCTAAGAGAACGATCAGTTCTTCTTCGATGCCTTGTTTGAGCCCTTCGACATCAACGCCGTGTACCAGAAATTCGGCGCAGTTATCGCCCAACCGTTCCAGCAACGCGGCATTCACTTCCTGCTCTGTGAATGTCTGCCAGCGATCGGTGACGACATAATAACGGCCCTCGCGCTTGCGGCAACTGAGATCAAGCACCAGCCGCTCGCGGCCCACGCGCTTGACGAGTTGCGCGAGGCGGTCCGCGTCGATGCGGCCCGCGCTGAAGACATACGAGGTGACAATGACATGGCTGGCGCCAGCGTCGAGGTAGTGCGGCGCGTTATCGGGATTGACGCCGCCGCCATACTGCATACCCAAAGGCCATGCGCAGAGCGCGGCGAGCGCAGCGCTCTGATTGCCGCCGCCAAGCGAGATGACATGCCCCCCTGGCAGTTGCGCATCACGGTACAGCCGCGCGTAGTCATCCGGCGCGCGCGTGCTGACAAAGTTGGTGCGCAAACTGGCAGCCGAGCGCTCGTCAAGCGAACCGCCGACAATCTGCACCACCTTGCCGTGGTGCAGATCAATGCACGGACGAAAACGCATGAGGTGTGGCCAGCGCCGCTGTTTCGGCTCAGATGGCCTTCAGCGTGCCTTTCGGCAGTACTGCGGTGATCGAGGTTTTTTGCAGCTTCAGTTCTACGTTGTCGGCCACTTGCAAGGAAACATAATGATCGTCGATGCGGTTGAGGCGGCCCAGCAGCCCGCCTGTGCTCATCACTTCATCGCCGACTTTGAGGTTGTCCAGCAGTGAGCGCACTTCCTTGGCGCGCTTGGACTGCGGACGCCAGATCAGGAAGTAGAAAATCACCACGAAACCGCCAAGGAACAGCAGGTTGTATATCCCCGAAGGCGTCTGCGCCGCGCCTTCGGCGGCTTGTGCGTAGGCGGAATTGATAAAGAAATTCATGAGAAATACCTTTTTTTGAAAGCTTTTTGATGAGCTTTTTGGATGAACATTCTGGATGGTTTTTTACTGAAATTTTTGCTGAATTTTTTTGCCAAATTTGCTTGACGGGCCATCGGCTGCACACCAAGGCTCATTCCTGAGCCAATGCGGCCTGCTCACGGGCGAACTGGCTGGCAAACTCTGGCAATCTACCTTCTTCTATGGCGCGGCGCAAACCGGCCATCAGCGTTTGGTAGTAATGCACGTTGTGCACGGTATTGAGTTGCGCGCCGAGCATTTCCTTGCAGCGATCCAGATGTTGCAGATAGGAACGCGAAAAATGCTGGCAGGTATAACAGGTGCAGTTTTCGTCGATGGGGCGCAGGTCGTCACGGTAGCGGTTGTTGCGCAGCTTGAGCAGGCCCTTGGCGGTAAAGAGATAGCCGTTGCGCGCATTGCGCGTGGGCATCACGCAGTCGAACATGTCGATGCCGCGGCTCACGCCATCTACCAAATCTTGCGGCGTACCCACGCCCATCACGTAGCGAGGCTTGTCGGCTGGCAAGTGCTGCGCGACGCCATCGAGGATGCCGTGCATCTCCTCTTTCGGTTCACCCACCGACAGGCCGCCCAAGGCATAGCCATCAAAGCCGATGTCGAGCAAGTGTTGCAGCGATTCCAACCGTAGTTTGGGGTACATGCCGCCTTGCACGATGCCGAACAGCGCGTTGGAATTCGTGTCATGTGCGGTTTTGCAGCGCCGCGCCCAGCGCATCGACAGTTCCATCGAGGCACGCGCTTGCTCTGGCGTCGCCGGATACGGCGTGCATTCGTCGAAGGCCATCACGATGTCGGAATTCAAGTCGCGCTGCACCTGCATCGAACTTTCCGGGCTCAGAAATACCTTGGCGCCGTCCACTGGCGAGCGGAAGGTAACGCCGTCTTCGCTGATCTTGCGCATCTCACCCAGGCTGAATACTTGAAAACCGCCTGAATCAGTGAGGATGGGGCCATGCCAGCCCATGAAGCCGTGCAAGCCGCCGTGCAGGCGGATGATGTCCATGCCGGGGCGCAGCATGAGATGAAAGGTGTTGCCCAGCAGAATCTGCGCGCCGCTGTCGCGCACCTGCGAGGGCAAAAGGCCCTTCACCGTGCCATAGGTGCCCACCGGCATGAACGCGGGCGTTTCCACCACGCCGCGCGCGAAGGTCATGCGGCCACGCCGCGCCAGGCCATGTTGATGGAGCAGTTCAAATTGCATGGGGTAGCTCAAGTCCTGCACCTTCCCCCGCGTGCGGGAGAAGGTGAGGCTGGGGGCATCCTCCTTTGCGTGAACGCGGCAGGCGCTTACGGCAGCAAGTGGCTGACCGCGGCGCGTTCTTCGGACAGTTCCTGTTCGGTCTTCTGCATCAGGTTGCGGCTGAAGTCACTGATCGGCAGATTCTGCACGATGCTGTACTGGCCATTGGCGCAGGTCACAGGGAAGGAGTAGACCAGACCTTCAGCGATGCCGTAGCTGCCATCGCTGGGGATGGCCATGCTGACGATCTTGCCGCCCGTGCCCAGCGCCCAATCGCGCATGTGTTCGATGGCGGCATTGGCGGCGGAGGCGGCGCTGGAGAGGCCGCGCGCCTTGATGATGGCGGCGCCGCGCTGCTGCACGGTGGGGATGAAATCCTTCACCATCCACTCTTGATCAACCAACGCAGTAGCGGCTTTGCCGGCCACTTTGCAATGGTGAATGTCGGGATACTGGGTGGAGCTGTGGTTGCCCCAGATGATCATGCTGTCGACATCGGTGGTGTGGCTGCCGGTCTTGTTGGCCAGTTGCGCCAGCGCGCGGTTGTGGTCGAGGCGGGTCATGGCGGTGAACTGGCCACGATTGAGGTTCGGCGCATTGCGGTAGGCGATCAGCGCGTTGGTGTTGGCCGGGTTGCCCACCACGATCACCTTGACATTACGGCTAGCGTGGTCGTTGATGGCCTTGCCCTGCACCGAGAAGATCTGCGCGTTGGCTTCGAGCAGGTCTTTGCGTTCCATGCCAGGGCCGCGCGGACGGGCGCCTACCAAGAGGCAATAATCGGCGTCTTTGAACGCCACTTCCGGCTTGTCGGTCTGCACGATGCCGCGCACCAGCGGAAAGGCACAGTCTTCGATTTCCATGGCCACGCCCTTGAGGGCTTCGAGCGCCGGAGTGATTTCCAAGAGTTGCAGAATGACCGGCTGGTCTTTACCCAGCATGTCGCCAGAGGCGATACGGAACAACAAGGAGTAGCTGATCTGGCCGGCGGCGCCGGTAACGGTGACCCTGACTGGTGCTTTCATGTGGAGCGTTCCTATTGGTGGTTGGGATGGTGGTTGAGATGGTGGTCGTTGAGATGGTGGTCGTTGAGATAGTAGTAGTTGAGAGGGTAGCTGGGCGATGGTTGGGATGGCGGTTGAATTAGCGGCGGGTTGAGAGCAAGGCAGACTATAGCCCTCAATGGTAGCCCTCAGTGGCGCCCAGTTCACAATTAACAGTTCGCAATTATAGAGCCGTTGGGGAAGCCACGGCAAAACGCCCGTGCCAACGCGGCCTGCGCGCCACAATACGTGTCCACCGCTAGTGAATTTGTTATCCTTCGGCGGCTTTTTTGCCGTCTATTCAATCCCCAGGATTCCAGCCCCAGGACACCCCATGCACCGCGCTCTACGCAAAACCAAGATCATCTGCACGATCGGCCCCGCCACCAGTTCCTACGAGATGTTGGCCCAGATGCACGAAGCGGGCATGGACATCATCCGCCTCAACATGTCGCACGCTACGCACAAGTGGGCGGAGCGCATCATCGAGCATGTGGTGGAACTCAACAAACACACGCCCTTCCCCGTCGGCATCCTGCTGGACACACAAGGCCCGGAAATCCGCACCGGCGTGCGCGAAAGCGATCTCGATCTGAAAGTGGGCGATGTCATCTCGATCACCGTGCGCGATGGCGTGGACGTGGAAGAATCCTCGATTCGCATCAATTACGACGAATTGATCGACGCCGTGAACGTCGGCGACAAGATCACCGTGGACAACGGCCTCATCAACCTCGAAGTGCTGGAGAAGAACAACAACGCGATGCACTGCAAAGTGCTCGACGGCGGCAAGCTCGGCAGCAAGAAACACGTGAATTTACCCGGCATTCGCGTCAACCTGCCCGCCATCACGCAAAAAGACCGCGACGACATCCTGTTCGGCCTCGATAAAGAACTGGACTACATCGCGCTGTCGTTCGTGCGCGAAGCCAAAGACGTGCTGCAATTGCGCAAATTGATCGAAGAACACAAACCAGAAAAAGCCCACACCATCAAGATCATCGCCAAGATCGAAGATCAGCAAGGCGTTAAAAATCTGGAAGAAATCGTGCGTGTGGCAGATGGCATCATGGTGGCGCGCGGCGATCTTGGCGTCGAAATAGACCTGGCCGATCTGCCCAATACGCAGCGCAGAATCGTGCGGCTGTGCGCTGAATACGGCAAGCGCGTGATCGTCGCCACGCACTTATTGGAATCCATGATCGAAAATCCAATCCCCACCCGCGCCGAAGTCACCGACGTGGCCAATGCGGTGTACGAGGAAGCCGATGCGATCATGCTCTCGGGCGAAACCACCGTGGGCAAGCATCCGCTGCGCTGCGTGCGCTACATGAATTCGATCGCGCGCGCCACCGAACCGAATCCTGGCCTCGGTTTCACCAAAAATCTGCGCAAGAACAGCGACAAGGAACATCTGGCGGCCACCGCGGTGGAATTGGCGGAATCCTTGAGCGCCAAGGGCATCGTGGTAGTAACACGCCACGGTACCATGGCCAACTACGTGACCAACTGTCATCCGCAGCATTCACCGATCTTCGCCTTCACCAACGTCGGTGTAACGCGCCGCATCATGACGCTGAACCGCTATGTCTACCCGTTCAAAATCGAATTCAGTACCGAACCGGAAGTAACACTGGCACGCGCCTTTACGGAGCTAAAGGACAAAGCCGGTTTTGAACCGGGCGATAAAGTCGTGGTGATTTCGGATTTACTGATCGATCAAGATAGTGTGGGAATTCAGATTCGGGCGCTGCCGTAACCATAAAAAAATATTCTCACTGCCATCAATCGAGCAAAGTCCTTCTGTCTAGTAGATGACGGGACGCTTGAGGCCATGGATGGCCGAACGCGAGCCCCCAGGGATGGGTTCACGGCGTTCCCGGCACCTACTAGACAGGAGGGCTTTGCGGACGCTTTGACCGAAACAGGTAAATCTGTGGCTTGCGTGCTCGCCTGCTGTCTGATGCTTATCGGGATCGCCGTAAATACGTCCATGTAGGCTCGCGTTCGGCCATCCATGGCCTCAAGCGTCCCGCTAAGCATCAGACAGCAGACGAGCACTCGATCAAATCCAGTGAAAACTCCTTTGCTGCCATGAGCACAGGTGCTTGCTCGATTGACTACCGTAAAAATTTTTCTGCTTTTTTTAAGCAATAAACATCGCATCGCCATAGCTGAAAAAACGATAGTGCGCTTTCACAGCCTCCTGATACGCATTCAAGATGTTTGCTCTGCTGCTGAAGGCGCTGACCAGCATCAGCAAGGTCGATTGCGGCAAATGAAAATTGGTGAGTAGCGCATCCACGACGCCGAAACGGTAGCCAGGGTAGATGAAAATGCGCGTGTCGCCGTGGAAAGGTTTGAGCGTGCCGTCCTGGGCGGCAGTTTCCAGACAGCGCACCGTCGTCGTGCCTATCGCCACCACGCGGCCACCGCGCGCACGGCACGCCGCTACCGCGGCGCATACCGCCTCGGGCACCTCCAGATATTCCGCGTGCATCCGATGCGCTTCGATCGTGTGGCTGCGCACAGGTTGAAAGGTGCCCGCTCCCACGTGCAAGGTCACTTCCGCCATAGCGATACCCTGCGCGCGCAAGGCCGTCAGCATGGCCGCGCTGAAATGCAAACCCGCCGTCGGCGCCGCCACCGCGCCTTGCACGCGGGCGTAGACGGTTTGATAACGCTCGCGGTCGCTGGCCTCATCCGCGCGGCGAATATAGGGCGGCAGCGGCATGTGGCCAGCACGGTCGAGAAAGTGCATGAGATCAAGCGTGGGATCAAAGCGCACCAAATAGAAGCCGTCTTCACGCCCTTCCACCACGGCCTGCGCGGTTTGATCCTCGTGTTGAAACAACAATTGCGCGGCATCGGCCGCCAATGGATGGTTGGCGCGCAATTGCGCGAGCACGCGGTTGTTGGGCATCACACGCTCGACCAACAACTCCACTTTGCCACCACTGGGTTTTTGTCCGAACAGGCGCGCAGGAATCACGCGGGTGTTGTTGAATACCAGAAGGTCATTGGGGCGCAGCAGCGCGGGGAAATCGGCGAAGCCGAGATGGCCGAGTTCGCCGCTCTGGCGATTCATGTGCAAGAGGCGGCTATCGCCGCGGCACGCCGGAGGGTAGTGCGCGATCAGGTCTTCGGGAAGCTGAAAGTCGAAGTCGCTGAGCTGCATGGTGGGCGTACCGAAAAAAAGCGCATAGGGTACTGGAAAAAGCCCTCACAGGCATAGGCAGTGCCGCCAGCGGTTGCTATAATCGCCGCCCTTCACGCCCCTGCCGGAGTGGTGAAATGGTAGACACGATGGATTCAAAATCCATTGCTAGCGATAGCGTGCCGGTTCAAGTCCGGCCTCCGGTACCAATTCCTTTTCTTCTTCTTCGTTCGCTCTCCCTCGTTGCAACCCTGAGGGCTGCCCAACAAGGCAATTAGCACCAGAACTCTCCAGCGGCTGTCCGATGCCGCAAGATTTCGCGTGAGGACCGTCATTCCTCTTCCACCGCTTCCAACTTGGCTGTCGCTTGCTGCAGTGCGGGGATGGCATCGAGGGCTGTTTGATGGCGTCGAGAAATTCCTCTCAGACTGCGTTGCTTTGCGCTCGGATGCGCACCTTGGCCTCTGCCCAGGATGAAACAGGCTCAGCGCCACCATCAAGACAGCGCAGACGTTCAGCCAGAGCCTCCTTATGCCAATCAGGAACGATGGCGCCGCCAGCTTGTTGCGCGCAAAGTGACTCCCACAGTTTTTCCATGAGCCGCAGCTTCTCAGCCACGGGTAGCTCGGCAATATCAGCGATGGTCATGCTGGCACCTGCACGGCAATGGGTACGCAGACTAACCCGCTTCTGCACAAGCTGCCAGCCTAAGGCATGAGCCCCAAATGAAAACCGGCAGCTTCGCGTTACGAAGCTGCCGGTTCCTTTGCTTACTGCTGCGCTTGCTTACTGGTTCTGCTGAAACTCAGGCGTCATTTCGCGGCAGGTGGCTCTTTCAAAAGGCACGTCCGACAGATACATCACGTCGTAGCTTTCATAGGCAGCCGCCAGATAGACCGGATCGGTGACGGAGTATTCGCGCTTGAGCGCCATGGTGGCGGGGTCGAGCGAGAAGCGTTCCACGATGTGCAGTTTGTCGCTGCTGCGGGTTGGCGGGGTGAGTACGCCGGGGGTGAAGCCGATGGTATCGACCACCAGCGTGTCGCCTTCCCAGCTTGCGATGGAGTGGCCGGCATAGTTCGGTTCGAGGTTGGCCGGGTGCTCCTTCATGCCGACGTGGATGCGGCGCTCGAAGTTATAAAGGCCGTAAGTGATGTCGATGACATTCTCGCCTTCTGCCGTGGTGTATTGGCGGAACTGGTTGATCGGCCAGTCGGAAGTCCAATCACGGATGAAGCTGGTGGGCTTGCAGGCAAACCAGGGGTTGTCTTCGGGCGAGCGGTTGTTGAAGGCTTTGGCGGCAGCGTCGCCTTCGGCGGTGTAGGCCACACGCGCGCGCGGCGGCTGCTTGGCTTGTACGTCGGCCATGGTGATCTTGCCGGCGGCGAAGTCTGGCGACATGCTCTTGGGAATCATCGAGCCGTTGCCGCCGCTAGGTGGAACGGTCAGTACCAATTGCTCCACGGCCCAGTCGCCGTTGAGATTGAGTTGGCCAGCGGCCAGACGCGCGGGGCGCTCCGAGGTATCGACCGGCGCACCGGAGGAAAGCTGATCGTTGCGGTTCATCGTCTTGCCTTCGATAGTGAAGTTTTCGATGTAGCAGGCGGTGGGATCATCGCGGTGCGGGTTGCCCTCGATCTTGACGTGAGAACCCACCTTGAACATATCCACGGACCAACCCGAACGGCGGATCAGCGTGGCAGCGCGCATTTCGCAGCGCATGTGCATCACTTGGCCGTCTGCGCCGGTGACATCGAGTTCCATGTAAGAGTGCGGGTTGACCAGGTTCATCTTGGTGAGCGTGCCTTCCCACTCTTTCTTGATGTCCAGTTGGAACAACCCGAAGCCGTGATGCGCGAAGGCAGGCACGGCGAGCGTTGCGAGTGAAGCCGCGGCAATGGCCGAGCGCAGCATGTGATAAGACTTAGGTAGATAAGACTTAGGCATTGGTTGAATCCTCCTGACGGTAGTAAAGGTGGTGCCGAGTATAGGGAGGAAGCCGCCAGAAGCCAGCGATTCCTGTGTAAAGTCCGCTATTTTTCCTTTTTTCTGCCGACCGTTCTACCTGTGGCTGCGCGCCAGGAAAGCAGGCTTCACGCGGCGTTAACGATTCGTTAACGCCGTCTAACCGTTCGCAACCGTTAAATGGCCGGGGTGGCCGCTTGAGATCGTTATCATCGCGCCCGCATTTGTGCTGCTAGCCGCCAAGGCCGCTTTCCTTTTTTGACGATCCAGGTTCTTATGATGAAACACGCTCGCGTTACCCAGCTCGCTCTGACCATTGCCACGCTTGTGAACAGCCTGCCGCTCATCGCGCAGCAAAACAGCGGCAATATCGACGAGATCGTGGTCTTTGGCCGCAATACCGACCTGGTAGGCACGGCGCAAGCCGCCAGCGAAGGCTCGGTGGGCGGCGCCGACTTGCTGATCCGGCCCTTGTTCAAGGTGGCCGACTTGCTCGAATCCATGCCAGGCCTCGTTGCGGTACAACACTCGGGCAGCGGCAAAGCCAATCAATATTTTTTACGCGGCTTCAACCTCGACCACGGCACCGACTTCACCACCCTCATCGACGGGATGCCCTGGAACCTGCGCTCTCACGGCCATGGCCAAGGCTACCTCGATATCAATGGCCTGATCCCCGAAACCGTGGAGCGCATCGACTACCGCAAAGGCCCCTACCGCGCCGACCTCGGCGATTTCGCCATGGTGGGCGCATCCTTCATCAAAACCATAGACCGCCTGGAACAGAATTTCGTTTCATCGGAAATCGGCCAATACGGCTGGCGGCGTGTCGCGGGCGGCGCTACCGAAGACCTGTCGCCCGACAGCAGCGTGAGCTTCGTGGGCGATTACTCGCAGAACGATGGCCCCTGGCAAAGGCCGGAAGGGCTGCGGCATGTGTCGCTGTGGAGCAAGTACCTGCAAAACACCCGTTTTGGCCAGGCGATGGTCTCGCTCTCGGGCTACCACGCCACCTGGGATCCCACTGAACAAATGCCCGAGCGTGCCATCGGCTCGACGCTATGCCCCGATGCCTACTGCTCGCTCGACCCCAGCGCCACCGGCAAGACCACGCGCTGGATTCTCACCAGCCAACTCACCGGCGCGGATTGGCAAGCCACGCTCTATGGCCAAACCTATGACTGGACCATGTACTCCAATCCCACCTACGACTACCAGATCAAACAGTTCGACAAGCGCTGGACCCTGGGCGGCTCCGCCGACAAAACCCTGTTTGATGACAGCACGCTGCGGCTAGTCGCTGGCCTCAACTTCCGTTACGACGATGGCAGCCGCATCGGCGTGGACCACACCGAGGAACGCGCGTTCGTGGCCCCCATCATCGCCAACGCCATCAAGGAAGGCTCGCTCGGCGCGTACCTGGAAGCCACTTGGTACGCCACCGATACCCTGCGCGTGATCGGCGGCGCGCGTGCGGACTACTACAACTTCAAGGTTGCCGCGCTCAACGACCAAAGCGCCGATGGCTCGAGTTCCCAGAGCCTCGCCTCACCCAAGATCGGCCTGGCCTGGAACGCGCTGGACAACATCGAGCTTTACACCAACTGGGGCCGCGGCTTTCACTCCAACGACGCGCGCGGCGTAATCGGCAGCATCGGCAGCGCCGATCCCATTCCCAACATGTCGCCCGGCACCGGCAAGGAAATCGGCGCGCGCCTGACCTTGGGCGATTTCAAGTTCACCTCTTCCTACTGGTGGCTCAAGCAAGACAGCGAGCTGGTGTTCGTCGGCGACGACAACTCGGTAGAACCCAGAGGCGCCTCCAAGCGCGACGGCCTGGAACTGACCGGCTTCTGGCAGCCGCTGAAGTGGCTCGGCATCGACGCGGTATACACCCACAGCAAAGCGCGCTACGTCAACAATCCCGAAGGCGACCACGTGGAGCAAGCGGTGGAAACCTCCGCGCAGCTTGGCATCTCCGCCACCTATGACAAGTGGGATGTTTCCATGCGCGTGCGCTACCTCGGCCCTTATGCGTTGACCCCAGACAATGAATACCGCTCGAAGTCGCTGACCACGCTCAACCTGCGCGGCGCCTGGAATTTCCAGCACTTCACCACCTATGCCGAAATCCTCAACCTGCTCGATACCGACCGCAAGGAAATCGTTTACTACTACCCCGCCTACGTGGCGGGTTTCGATCCGGCGGGAATGAGCGCCGATGACATCGACTGTGACACGATCAACTGCACCATGAGCCGCGCTGCCGATCCCCGCAGTTTGCGCGTCGGCCTCAGCTACCGCTTCTGATCCCTCGGGAAGCCGCACGGCTTCCCTCTTGCTGCCAGTGGCAACGGTGGAGGTAGAATCCCTCCACCTTTTTTTTCCGAGCCCTGGAGCTACGTATGCCCTTGTTGCCACTGCGCCGTTTGCTGTGCCCCACGCTGTTCGCGCTCTCCGCCTTCACCACGCTATCCACCCTGCCCGCCCAGGCCCAAACCCCTGGCAACGACAATGACAAGGACAGCGCCAGTGCCACCTGGGATTTGACGGAACTCTATCCCACCGTCGCCGCCTGGGATGCCGAACGCCAGCGCCTGTTACAAGACTTCGATTCACTGGCGCAATTTCGCGGCACGCTGGGGGTGAGCGGCGAGCAACTGCATACCGCGCTACAGCGCGTCTCCGATCTCTACCGTGATGCCGTGCGCGTCTACGTTTACACCAGCTTGCAACAAGATGAAGACCTGCGTGTCACCGCCGCGCAAGAGCGCGCGCAACTGGCAGAAGCGCTGCTCGCCAAATTCAGCCAAGCCACGGCCTGGATCGATCCTGAAATCGTGGCAGTGGGCGAAGTGCGCATCCGCCAGTTCATCGCCGATACGCCCACGCTGGCGCCCTTTCGCCACCGCCTCGACGACACGCTGCGCCAGGCCAGCCACACGCTCGGCAGTGAAGCGGAACAGGCGCTGTCGTATTTCGCGCAATCGCTGGACGCACCCGGCAACCTCTACAGCATCATCGCCAACTCCGACATTCCCTTTCCCACGCTCACGCTTGCCAACGGTGAAAGCGTGCGCCTTGATTCGCAAGGCTACGAACGGCTGCGTTCGAGCCCGGATCGTGACTTGCGCAAGCAAGTGTTCGATACGTTCTGGAACAAATGGCTAGAATACCGCAACAGCATCGGCATGGTGCTGAACAGCCACCTGCAGGCGCAGGTGGCACAAACCCGAGCGCACAAATACCAGAGCATGTTGGAGCGCGAACTCTTCGCCTACAACCTGCCGCCTGCGGTGTATCAAACACTGGTGACAGAAGTGAATAACTCACTGCCGACGCTACAGCGCTACTTCACACTGCGCGCACGTATGCTGGGCGTGGAACAACTGCACTATTACGACATCTACCCACCGCTGGTGTCGCTCGATCGCCAATTCGATCTCGACACCAGCAAGGCCATCACGCTCGACGCCATGGGCATCCTCGGCCAGGATTGGGTCGCGCGGCAACGCGCCGCGATGGACCAGCGCTGGATGCACGTGTATCCGCAGCAAGGCAAACGCAGCGGCGCTTACATGCAGGGCGGCGCCTACGATGTGCATCCCTATCTCTTGCTCAATCACAATAACGACTACGCCTCGCTCTCCACGCTGGCGCACGAATGGGGCCACGCCATGCACACCTTGTACGCAAAGGATGCGCAGCCCTTTGAAACCGCCGACTACGCCACTTTCATCGCCGAAATTCCCTCCACCTCGCTCGAGTTGATTCTGCTGGAATACATGAAGGAACACGCGCAAACCAAGAACGAAAAGCTGTTCTATCTCGGCTCGGCGCTGGAAAATCTGCGCGGCACTTTTTTCCGCCAAACCATGTTCGCCGAGTTTGAACTGCAACTGTATCAAGCCGCGGAACGCGGCGAAGCCCTGAGCGGCGAGCGCATTTCGCAGCTTTACCTGGCCTTGCTCAAGCACTATCACGGCAGCGATGCAGGCGTGGTGCAAATCGACGACCTCTACGCCAACGAATGGATGTTCGTGCCGCATTTCTACTACAACATGTACGTGTACCAATACGCGACCTCGCTCACCGCAGGCACCGCGCTCTACGAAAAAATCGTGCAGGAAGGCGCAGCGGGCGTGGAAAACTTCAAGAACCTGCTGCGCGCGGGCGGCTCCGACTATCCCTATGAACTCCTGCGCAACGCCGGTGTCGATCTCGCCACGCCCGCGCCATATCAAGCGGTGGTGCGGCGCATGAACGCCATCATGGATGAGATGGAGGCGCTGTTGGCTACGCCGTTTGACGGAAATGTTTCCACGCCGACGCCAACGAGCGCAGCCCGCGGTTCTGCATCTTGTGCAAATGTTTCAGACTTTTCTCAAAGCGCGTATTTTCTCGATGGCGCTGGACTTGGCTCGGAAGGGTTTGAAAACTACCCCGATGATCTGAAGTGCTTTACAGAAAATGCGGCGCTCTGCGAACACTTCGCCGGGGAGGAACCCTATGATGCGCAAAGGCAAGCGGAAATCACCAGCGCCCTTGAAAAATACTGCCGCGCCGCTCAAGCCTTGTCTGTCACACTGAAGCAGAAATATGCCGGCGATGCGGCTATCAGCAAAACACTGACTGCTTGTGATGCGGGAGTGCTTACTGTTTGTAGTGACTTCAAATAGGAATTACGAGTCGCTGATCCAGTGCGTCATGGGTTGGGTCAGAAAATTCTTTACCGCAATATCATCGCCGTTCATCAGTAGGATTTGAAGGTTTGCGCATCGATGCTGCGCAAGGTGGTAGGTAATATCTGTCGTCTATTTGTAGTTAGGCTTATACGAGTATGTTCAAAAGGTTCGCCCTCATGTCCGCACTCATCTCAGGCTCATTAGCAGCGCATGGCGAGGAATGCCCGCCGCCGCCCGTCACCACCGTGCCACATGCACTCTGTATTGCAGAGCATTTCGTTGGAAACAACAAACTCGTATTACGTTTTGGCTTAGAGGAAAAAGGTGATCATTGGCTTGTTCACTATCACTCAATTTCTCCTAATATCCATGTCGCGGGCGGCAGTCTTAAAATTGAGAAATCATCCGGTAAAGTTGAGCCAATCGGGTACTAGCTATGTGCCTAACATTGCCTTAAGGAGCCTCCCGTCAACACCAAGCACATAGATTTCTTGCCCTGGCTTTCGGCCTTGCTTTAAGCATCACGCACTACAACACCCTTCGCCATCACCACCATCTCGAAAGGATCAGTTTCGCGATGTGGTGATGCCACCATGTTAGTCAGGCTCTGCGCAGGACGGTCTGACCGCTTGTTACCTTTTCAGATCTGGCGAAGGAAGGTTACTGTTTTTGCTACGCGCTCATCAGCGCCTCATCACTCATCAATGTCTCATCCTGCAACGCGGCGCTCTTCGTGGCCGCTCGCTGTACCATCGGATGCCGTAGCCACGCTTGCGGGTCATAGCGCACCCGGCGCCAGGACAGCCGCGCTTGCTGAGCTTCACTTTTGACCGACACAATCAGATCATGCGCAAGGCACCGCCGCGCCCAGTAGTGCGCGCCGGAGCAGGCTTCCATCGCCACCACTGTCCCGGTGGGCAATTGCGCTAGCCATGCCGCAAATTCACAGCGCCGAAAATCTCCGCGCTGGCGCACACGGCCAGTGCCATCAACCTCGCAGATCGCAAACACCTGCTTGGCTAAATCTACACCTATCGTTTTGGTTATACTGTTCATCGGAGACTTCCCCTTCGTTTGATTGATCGTTTGCCCACACTCAATCATGGCACTCGATGCCGCGCGGTTGTACCGCTGAGGTGGGAGGGCTCCTTTTTACTCATTCAACCCGGGCGTGCCTACGGCACGCCGGTTAATTTAGACGTTAGGCGTATCTACTCACCACCAGAAAGAGAGTTTCATGAAGAAGATTATTTTAGCTGCCACCATTTTTTTCCTAATAACAGGGTGCACTCTCATGTCGGTCGCGAAACAGGAATTTACATTGGAACGCCGTTTTTCTAATGACAATTCAATTTCCGTGGAAATTCCAAGTGATTGGCATTTCATTGGAGGGCCGAGCAGCATTGAGGCTTACTCCAAGAACAGAAACGAAGTTCCTTTTTTGGACGGCGTGGTGTACCGAATCCGAAGACAGCTTTCTCTAAGTGAGTTTTCCGGCGAATACTATGAACATCTTTTAGCCAAAGGATTCTCACAAATTGGAGAAAAACACATTTCTGGGGAAAACGAAGTCATCGTTCGCGAATTTCTCAAAAACAAATCCAGTATAAATGACACCGAAGACAGCCTATATGGAATCACCATCTCCATAAGAGACGGCGGATCGTATGGGTTTTTCACACTACTTACCAATAAGGAAGACTATGATTCAAATCGTGCCTTTTATGAAAAAATACTCGCAGCCATTAAA
>JAIRJU010000140.1 GCA_031260485.1 Pseudomonadales bacterium
CAATAGATTGTCCTGAGCGCCCCCTCGCCGGTGCGCCAAAAATTCTTCAGTAAATTCGAGAAAGAGCGTGAGGTCAGCCCGTTAATGCCCAGCCCGAAACCTAAAGCCGCGTCAGCAGCCTCGCAGTTCCTTGGCGAGGCGCTCAAGCCCGCCAAGGCGACCGATGCCTTCTTCCACATCCTGCCCATTCCCTATGCTGGCGAGCGTAACAAAGTCTCGTCCATGGCCAGTGCGCCTGATGCCATCATCAGCGCCTCGCAGCATCTGGAAACCTGGGATGGCCGCAGTGTGCCAGCGAAGCACGGCATCCACACCCTTGACGCCATCGACTGCAAAGGCGGTGTCGAAAAAGTGCTGGAGCGCATCAGCGCAGCAAGCGCCACGATCATCAAGGCCAATAAATTTCCGATTGGCCTTGGCGGTGATGGCACTGTCACCTATGCCTTGGTGAAGGGTCTGCTTGATGCGGGCGTCGAAGATTTCGGCGTGGTGCAGATCGACGCCCACGCCGATCTGCGCGATGACGACAACGGCGATTCCTGGAGCGAAGCGTGTGTGATGAAGCGCATCGTGGATGAAGACGTGCCGCTGTTCCAGCTTGGCGTGCGCAGCCTGTCCAAGGAAGAAGCCGACGCGCGCAAGGTCAACGGCGTGGTGTTTTACGACGCGGATTTTCTGGTTTCGCGCAACATCCACAAAGTGGAGATGCCCAATGAGTTCCCCGACAAGGTGTACCTGAGCATCGACATCGATGGCTTCGACCCGTCGGTGTTCCCTACCGCGGGCGGGATGCCGGGCGGCCTCGGCTGGTGGCAAGTGCTCGCTATTGTCGAATCCATCTCGCAGCAATGCGACATCATTGGTCTGGACATCACCGACTTCTGCCCGCAGCCGGAGCAACCGCGTTACGATCAAGCCGCGGCGCAATTACTGTATCGCCTCATGGGCATCGTGGAGCGCGCTCGGCTCTGAGCGCGCAACATTTTCCCCCTCACACCTCCCCCTCACTCACCCACAGGAAACCAGGAGTCTGTCATGGCCTTTGAATTACCCCCCCTCCCTTATGCCAAGGATGCGCTACAGCCGCACATCTCCCAGGAAACGCTCGACTATCACTACGGCAAGCACCACAACGCCTACGTGGTGAAGTTGAACAGCCTGCTGGAAGGCAAGCCGGAAGCCAATAAATCGCTGGAAGAGGTGATCAAAACGTCCAGCGGCGGCGTATTCAACAACGCCGCGCAGATCTGGAACCACACCTTCTACTGGCATTGCCTGAGCCCGCACGGCGGCGGCGAGCCCCAAGGCGCGGTGGCGGCAGCCATTGCCAAGCACTTCGGCTCCTTCGCCGATTTCAAAGCCAAGTTCACTGACAGCGCCATCAACAACTTCGGTTCCTCCTGGACCTGGCTAGTGAAAAAAGCCGACGGTTCGCTCGCCATCGCCAACACTTCCAACGCGGGGACGCCGATCACGGAAGCGGGTATTACGCCGCTGCTTACCGTGGATCTGTGGGAACACGCCTATTACATCGACTATCGCAATCTGCGCCCGAAATACATGGAGGCTTTCTGGGCGCTGGTGAACTGGGATTTTGTGAACAAGAATCTCGCTGCCTGAATCGCATTGCAGTAACTCAAAACGCCCTCTCCTCAACCTCTCTCCCTCTCCCCAACCCCTCTCCCGCACGCGGGCGAGGGGCTGCTCCTCGCTGCGCACGGTTGCTCTTCGCTGACGCCGCTTGACGAACATCAAAGGTGTCCATACCCAGCGGTGCAATACTTCCCAGCAATCACCAGTGATGAGGGAGGTGTGCGGTATGAGTGCTTTGCAACTGAATTTCATCAAGTTGATGACGGCGCTGATCGGGATGATGGTGTTTCTGATAATCTTGAGCCTCGCGCTGGGGACTTGATTTTGCCTGGTGCTCCCACGGATAAAACATCGCCAAGATCAAGGCGATCGGCGGTTGTTGCTGCGGGAGCCTAGATTCACGCCGTGTGCATGATTAGTCCTCTATAATGATGTGGCGTAAATACATCGAATCGTTTAGTGAGACTTTATGCGCTCGTTTGCCTTGCTGCTTTGCACGCTGTTCACCGCGCCGCTTTGGGCGCAATCTGCCATAGCGCCTACGGCGCGGCTCGATGCCGCCACGGTGCCGCAACCCGAGGGCTGGGCCGATGATCTCGCGCTGACGATCCCCGAAGATCTCAATCCAGACCCGAACATTCTCGAAATCAATCTGGAAGCGGTGATCCGCGACATGGAGATCATGCCCGGCAAGCTGACGCCGGTGTGGACCTATAACGGTGTGCTGCCCGGCCCGCTCATCAAGGTCAAGGTGGGCGATCGCGTGATCGTGCATTTCAAAAATTCCCTGCCCGAAGACACCAGCATTCACTGGCATGGCTTGCGTATTTCCAATGACATGGATGGCGTGCCGGGCTTCACCATGGACCCGGTGCGTCCGCAGGAAGAATTCACCTACGATTTCGTGGTGCCGGATGCGGGAACCTTCTGGTACCACCCGCACGTCGATAATTCCGCAGCGCAAATGGGCTGGGGTTTGTATGGCCCGCTGATCGTGGAAGACCCGAACGAGCCGCAAGGCTTGGGCGATGAACTGATACTGGTATTCTCCGACATGAGCCTGAACCCGGATGGGCAATTCGAGCCCGCGGATTCCGGCGGCTCGGCGGGCAATCTGTTTGGCCGCGAGGGCACGGTGCTGCTGGTCAATGGCAAGGTTCAGCCCACGCTCAAAGTGCGTCAGGGCAAGCCGCAGCGCTGGCGGATCATCAATGCCACGCGCTCACGCTATTACACGCTGCGTTACAAACGTGCGCCGCTGGTGAAGCTCGGCGGCGATGGCGGCCTGGCCGCGCGTCCTGAAACGGTGGATGAAATCAAACTGGTGCCGAGCGAGCGGCTGGATCTGGTGTTCACGCCGCCGGATGCACCAGGCACGCTGAGCCCTTTTCGCTGGTATGCCACCAATCGTGGCTATGGCAGCACCTATTACCGCGTGCCCGAGGATATTTTGCTGATCCAAACGGTGGACGCCCCGCCAGTGCAGGCGGCGCCGGTGCCTGCCGTTTTGCGGCAGATCGAGCCGATTGATCTCAGCCATGCCACCGAGCGTGAAATCAATCTCACCATCGCGTTCGATCGCAATAAAAAAGTGGTGATGGGCATCAACGGCATCCCGAATGAGCGCGCGGTGCCGGTCATGGTCAAGGTGGGTGATACCGAAATCTGGACCATCCGTAACGACACGGATTTTTCGCATCCTTTCCATATGCACGGCTATTTCTTTCAGGTGCTGGACGATGAACGCATCCCGCAGTGGAAAGACTCCGTGGACGTGCCATTCAAAAGCTCGCTGCGAATCGCGGTGCATTTCGATGGCCGCCCTGGCATGTGGATGTACCACTGCCACATTCTCGATCATGCCGAAGCGGGCATGATGGGGCACATACACGTCATGCCCGCGGATTGAAACGCTACTTGATTCGCTCCCAAGGCTGGTTTACTTTGGTTGCCTTTCCGCGCCCGAGCAGTACGCGGCGAACGATGTATCCTATCAATCACAGACAGAACCGGGAGAGTTGTTATGGCAACTTTACGAATCAATGGTCAAGCGCGGGACATCGGGAACCTGGATCCCTCCACGCCGCTTTTGTGGGTGCTCAGAGATGAGCTGGGGCTCGTGGGCACCAAGTACGGCTGCGGCATCGCACAGTGCGGCGCCTGTACCGTGCATTTGAACGGAGCGCCGGTGCGTTCCTGCCAGATTCCGGTGGGCAACCTCACCAACGAAGAAATCACCACGGTCGAAGGGCTGGCGGCGGCCGACGGCACGCTGACTGCGCTGCAACAAGCCTGGATCGACCACGACGTACCGCAGTGTGGCTATTGCCAGGCAGGGCAGTTGATGAGCGCCACCGCGCTCCTGCGCAACAACCCGAACCCCAGTGACGCCGACATCGACGCCGCGATGTCCGGCAACATTTGCCGCTGCGCCACCTACACCCGCATCAGACGCGCCATCAAGTCCGTGTCCACCAACCGTACCGCCTTCTACGATGCTAGCGCCCAGGGAGATCGCGTATGAACACGAAAGTTACCCCCTCGCAATTGAGCCAGGTTGACGCCTTTTTTGAAGACGCACTAAGCCGCCAGGCGGCGCCGCAAGCGCCTGTGCTGCCACCGCTCAACCGCCGCCAGTTCTTCAAGCTGTCCGGTATTGCCGGCGGCGGTCTGGTGCTGGGCGGTTTGTCCGCTGGCGTCACGTCGAAAGCCGCGGCGGCGCAGGCCCCCGCCGATCTGAGCACGCTGAGCCCTTACGTGCAGATCAAGGCCGATGGCCGCATCAACATCTTTTCCAAGAACCCTGAGTGCGGGCAAGGCATCCGCACCGGTCTGCCGCTGATCATCGCCGAAGAACTGGATTGCGCCTGGAGCGATGTGGATGTGGTACAGGCAGATATCGATCAGAAGAAATACGGCACGCAGTTTGCTGGCGGTTCGACCTCCACGCCTACCAACTGGATGCCGATGCGCCAAGCGGGCGCCACCGCCCGCGCCATGATTCTGGCCGCCGCCGCGAAGCAGCTCAAAATTGATGTCGCGCAGCTCAGCACCGCCAACTCCAAAGTACTTCATGCCGCGAGCAGCCGCGAATGGCCGTATTCCCAATTCGCCGAACTTGCCGCCACCATGCCGGTGCCCGAGGCCAATACGCTGACGCTGAAAACCCGCGAGCAGTTCAGCCTGCTCGGCAAGCGTTACACCGGCGTCGATAACCACGCCATCGTTACCGGCAAGCCGCTCTTCGGCGCTGATACCGTGCTGCCGAACATGGTCTACGCCTCTTACACCAAGAGCCCGCAGATCGGCGGCCTCGCTACCTCGTTCAACGAAGCGCACATCAAGTCGCTGCCGGGCGTGATCGACGCCTTCATCCTGGAGCCCTTCGCCGAGCCGCGCGGCTTCCTCTCCGCCGCAGGTCAAGGCGCCATGTTTGGCGGCGTCGCCATCGTGGCCAGCAGCACCTGGGCCGCCATCAAAGCCAAGCGCGAACTGGAGGTGAACTGGGATCTCAGCAAGGCCGAAACCGGCACCTGGGACGATCTCGTAGCGCGCGCTCGCGCCGCGGTCGATCAAGATGGCCCGATGGAAGTCGTGAACAAAGGCGACGTGGCTGGCGCCATGCAGAGCGCGGCCAAGGTAGTTTCCGCCGTTTACGAATATCCCTACATCTCGCACGCCCAGCTTGAGCCGGAAACCACCACCGCGCTTTATACCGATGGCAAGATCGAAGTGTGGGCGCCCAGCCAGATGCCGCAAAACGGCGAAGCGGGCCTGGTGGCGATCATGAAGGTAACGCCTGAAAACTCGATCATGCACCAGACGCGCATTGGCGGTGGTTTTGGCCGCAAGCTGGCCAACGACTACGTTTTTGAAGCCGCCGCGATTGCCCGCCGCATGGAAGGCCGCCCGGTCAAATTGCAGTGGACCCGTGAAGACAGCATGACCCACGACTACTACCGTCCGGGCGGTCTGCACTCCTACAAAGGCGCGTTGGATGGCCAAGGCAACCTCACCGCCTGGCAGGATCATTTCTTCTCGCACACGCTCGATGGCAAGGCGCCGATGTTCGCTTCCGAACTCAGCCCCACCGTGTTCCCGCAGGATGTGCTGAGCAACGTCAAGGTGACGCAAACCCTGTTCCAGAACGCGATGCCGGTGGGCCCGATGCGCGCGCCCAGCTCCAACGCTTTTGGCTTCACGTTCCAGAGCTTTCTGCATGAACTGGCGGTTGCCGCGGGCAAGGACCACTTGCAGTTCCTGCTCGGCGTGCTCGGCGAGCCACGTCTGGCGAATCCTGAAGGCCGTGGTTCCATGCACACGGGCCGCGCCCGCAATGTGATCAGCGCAGTGGCCGAGCGTGCCGGCTGGGGCAAACAGATGCCGCCGAACCGCGCGCTGGGCTTGTCTTTCTACTTCAGCCATTCCGGCTATGTGGCGCAGGTTGCTGACGTGGAAGTGAATGCCGCCAAGGAAGTGAAGGTACACAAGATCTGGGCGGTGGCCGATTTCGGCTTCATCCACAACATGAGCGCCGCCGAAAGCCAGCTTGAAGGCGGCATGATTGATGGCCTGAGCCAGTTGTTCAATGCCAAGATCACGTTCAACAACGGCGTGATTCAGCAGCAGAACTTCCATCAGTACCCGCTGCTGCGCCTGCCGTTCGCGCCACAGCTTGATACCCACTTCCTCCAGCCCGACGAGTTCCCGCCCACCGGCGCTGGCGAGCCTTCCGTGCCGCCGCTGTTGGCCGCGGTGACCAACGCCATCTTCAACGCCACCGGCGAGCGCATCCGCAAACTGCCGCTCTCGGAGCTTGGCTACAAGCTGGTGTAAAGCCACGCGAACGACGCAAAAAGGCCAGCGCAAGCTGGCCTTTTTCGTTGGAGTTTGGCGGTGCCCGTTTGCGGCAGCCTCAGCAGGGGAAGGAGAAGCTCTGGTTCGGGGTCAAATGGCAAGTGTGGGGTGCAGCGGTAACCATCAGCGCGTAAATTTCGTTGACGCCGGTATGCGAACCGACAAGTTGGATACATTAAGGGCTTGATTCTTGATGCAGTACCAGGCAGTCTCTCACCCCGTTTCAAAGAGGGCGCCGGTTCCGGCGTAGTCATGTCAGTAAGGAACGCTTGAGCCTCCAGATCATCCTCATCAACCTCGTTGCCGCCATTCATTCCTTGGCGAGCAGAGGGCGAGTTGGGCTTAAATTCGCTGGGCCTATCGCCGACGGATGACACCAAAACAGCCGGTTCAAGCGCGTTGCAATCAAAAAGCGAAAGAAACAAGGGGAAATATGCAAGCAACCACTCAGAATCACAGGCGCACGCGCCTGTTTACCGCAGTCAACCGTTCCATTTGCAAGCTCATCAAACCCGCAGGGCTGGCCGCGCTGGCCTTCACCAGCATCACCCCCCTCGCTCACGCGCAGCAAGCGGTGGAAGAAATCCAGGTAACGGGATCGCGCATCGCGCGCAGCACCATGGAAACGCCAACGCCGGTAACCACCATCGAAGGCTCCGAACTGGCGGCGATGGCCCCCGGCAGCCTGATCAATGGCTTGGCGCAGTTGCCGCAGTTCTATAACAACCAAACGCCCGATCAATCCAACGGTGGCCAGAACTCCGGCGGTTCCAACATCAACCTGCGCGGCGCCGGCGCCAACCGCACCCTGGTGCTGCTCGATGGCCGCCGTGTCGTGCCCAGCAACCGTTTCGGCGCCGTGGATGTGGCCTTGTTCCCCACGGAATTGCTGCGCAGCGTTGAAACCGTTACCGGCGGCGCCTCCGCCAGCTACGGTACCGACGCCGTGGCCGGTGTGGTCAACTTCCTGCTCAACACCAAGTATGAAGGCTTCAAAACCCACGTCCAGGGCGGGCTCAGCGAACGCAACGATGGCGGCACCTGGGAAGGCGGCTTTGCCTTCGGTAAAAACTTTGACGACGGTTTCCATCTGATGGGTTCGATGGAAATGTCCAAACAAGAGCCGATCTGGTCGCTGGGATCGATGCAGGATCGCGAGTACATCAACCTGAGCGCGCGCATCACCAACCCGGCGGGCCTCACGCCTGCGGGCGGCGGTTTGCCTTCCGGCCCGACCGACATCATCCGTCCCTTCGTGCGCCCGACCAACTTCAGCAACACCGGCGTCATGATCGCCAATAACAATCCAGCGCTGAACCGCCTGGAATTCCAGCCAGATGGCACGGTCAAGCCCTTGCCCTTCAATGGTGTGGGCTCGCTGACCAGCGGTTGCTTGTGCTACGCCGACCCCGCCAACGGCTACGGTGTGAATTCGGATAACGATCTTTACGCAGGTTATGAGCGCCAAAACCTGTTCCTGTATGCCAATCAAGAGTTTGGCAACAACACCAACGTTTATGCGCAGATGATCGCTGGCCGTAACCTCAACCGCGACCGCCGTGAAAGCATCTCACTGCTTTCCGGCTGGGAAGGCCGCATCTACGCCGATAACGCCTTCCTGCGCCCGGAAGTATCCAAGTTGATGACGGATAACAACGCGCAGTTCGTCGGTTATGGCTTCTTCGCGCCGAACGTGGTGGATACGCCGCTGGGTGAGAGCCGTCAGGACACCAAGAACCGCGCCTTCTCGCTGACTGTCGGCTTGGATCATGATTTCACGGGCGGCTTTTTCGATGGCTGGAATCTGAAGACCCATTTCCAGCATGGCGAAGCCATCCAGGACTTCCTCACCATCAATGGCGTGCGCGTGGACCGTATGCAGTTCGCCATGGACGCCGTGCGTGATCCTGCCACCGGCCAGATCGTTTGCCGCGTCAACCTGCCGCAGTTCACTGGCCCGATTTCCCAGGGCGGCAACGGCGGTTACTTCTCTGATTGCGTGCCGATGAACACCTTCGGCGGCGTACAGAACATCAGCAAGGCCGCGGCCGATTACATCATGGACCGCGACAACAAGGACGCGCGCCAGTGGACCTGGCAGGATTCGTTCGAGTTCGTGATGAGCGGCGAGCTAGCCAAAGGCTGGGCTGGCCCGCTCGATTCCGCGTTCGGCGTTTCCTGGCGCAAGGAAAAGTTCGATCAGCGCACGCTCGATCTTTCCGATGAATTCCCGGCCTTGGTCGATGGCACGCTCTTGAGCGATCTGGGCCTGGTGCCGGAAGGTATTCGCGGCGTCATCCCGCAAGGTCAGCCTGGCGGCATTCCGGGCCTGCGTTTCGTCCCTGCCGGTTATCTGGGCGACGCCAACTCCAGTTCGGTGCTGTTCAGCTCGCTGCGCGCCTTTGGCGGCAGCTACGACGTGAAGGAAGCCTTCGCCGAATTGAACGTGCCGCTGCTCAAAGGCGTCACGCTCATCGACTCGCTCGATTCTTCATGGGCCGTGCGCTGGGCCGACTACGAAGGTTCCGGCAGCATCTGGGCCTGGAAATTTGGTTTGAACTGGACGGTCAACGACCAGATCCGCCTGCGCGCTACGCAATCCCGCGACGTGCGCGCGGGCAGCTTGCGCGAGCGCTACGACCAGACGCGTGGCGGCATCAACGTGCGCAACCCCTGGGATGGCGGCAACCTCGTGTCCGCCGCGTCACTGGCCGGCGGCAATCCCAACGTAAACCCGGAAAAAGCCGATACGTTGACCGCGGGCATCGTGTACCAGCCTAAGTGGTTTGAAGGCTTCCAGACCTCGCTCGATTACTACTACATCGACATTTCCGATGCCATAGCGAGCTTGGGTTCGCAGACCATCGTCGATAGCTGCCGCCTGGGTGATGTGTCCTTGTGCCAGTACGTCATCACGCCGACCGGCCCGGTCACCAACCCGACCACCAACGACTTCCGCCAGATCGACCGTGTGGAATCCTTGTTCATTAACTTGGCCAATCAGCGCATCAAAGGCGCGGACTGGGAAATGCGCTACCGCACCGACGTCAACTTCTTTGGCGGCGAAGCGGAGCGGCTCTCCTGGCGCTTGCTGTATAGCTGGCTGGGCGAAAACTCGCGCCAGAACCCTGGCGCGGTGCGTGATGACAGCGCAGGCAGCGGCCAGCTTGCTCAAAACAAGATCACCACCAGCATCAACTACAGCTACGGCACTTTCAGCACCTTCCTGCAAGCGCGCTGGACAGACAGCACGCTGCTCGATCGCACCTATCTGGAAAGCCAGGTGGCTGTACCGGCTTCCGCCAAGCCAGTGGGATCGGTGTTGGCCTTGTGCAACGGCGGTACCGTTGTCTGTACCATCGACCGCAACAAAATCCCGTCGTTCACCTACTGGGATGCGCGTTTCGCCAAAACCTTCGGCCCTGCCGACAATCTGGAACTGTTCTTCAACATCAACAACCTGACCGACAAAACGCCAGGGCTTTCGCCGGGCGCCATTGGCCGTACTGGTGTAGGTGTGGGTGTTGGTGGCCAGTTTGACATCGTAGGGCGCCGCTACACCCTGGGTGCGCGGTATCAGTTTTAAGGGGGAATGCCATTGGCCTGTCTGAACGCAGGCCAATAGCTGTGCTCGAGGGCGGCCCTGGCCGCCCTCTTTTTTAATGTCAATTTCACAGGGCTTGCAACGCCGCTATCAGGCGCTCGCACACCTGATCCTGATTGAGGCCGTCACCACAGAGCGTGAGGTCCGCGTACTGGCGATAAAGTAAAGTACGTTCCAGAAATAAATCATCGAAACTTTGCTCAGGGCGCTTGGCGATGCCGCGAGTGTCGTAGTCGGTAATACGGCTGCGCAGTGTCGCAAGGCTCACGTCCAAGTAAATCATGACACCATCCTGTTTCAGGTGCCGCATTGCGGCATCGCTGTAAACCGCGCTGCCGCCGGTCGAAATCACGCTGTTCTTCACGTTCAAGCCTTGTAGCGCCGCGGCTTCGATTTCCCGTAGTTTCAGATAACCCTCGCGGTCGAGAATGTCTTGCAGTGAACGCCCCTGCATGGATTGAATCAACACATCGGTGTCGATGAAATCATGCGAGGTACGCTTGGCGAGAATGACGCCAATAGTGCTTTTGCCGGAGCCCGGCATCCCGATGAGAATGAAGTTGGATTTTGCCGCCATGAACCGCCACCACTGAAATAAACGCGGCGATGCTAGCACGGTTCGGCGCTGCGCCGAGCCCTTTCCCCTGCTGTGGTTCGCAAGATGAAAACGCGCGCGTCTCTGGTCATGGGCAAAATGACCACGTAAGATCAGTGGCGCTGAATTTCAATGTCTTGCCATGGCAATGGCAAATAAACAGAATAAAACGTAGAGAAATTGCGAGCGAACGAAATGATCTCTTACGCTTTTCAATATTTGAAAAGAACTTCATGCGCAGCATTGTGGATACCTGTTTTTGTGCTTTCTGGATGCGCATCTCCCCCGCCTGCGTTGGCAACGCAAATTTGCCTATATAGCGAAAGATGGCAACTGCTCGAAGAGCCGCCCGTAAATGCGGATGAACTTTATGCAGAAGCTGCCTATCTTCCAGGCGTTATAGACAGGCCACAAAACAACATGAGCTATTGGTTTGAATCAAACAGCGGCTCACTGCGTTTATGCAGGCAACGAATGGGTGCAAGGAATAACTGCGGCAGCACAAATGTTGACTTCACACTTGCGGAAGGCCGTTGGCAGCACAGCGTATACGTGGCTGTCTGTAGCTGATTCAGGCGTTAGAGCATTTTTGATCAAATCGTTGACATTATTTCTCCCCTCGTCCGCTTGCGGGAGAGCCCCGTGCAGATTTCACCACCCCGTCCGCCTACGGCGTCCACCCCTCCACAGGAGGGGAATTGCTCTGCGTACAGTGGCGGAGTTGTTTGCGAGGCGCGATAGATAAATTCCCCTCCTGTGGAGGGGTGCCCGCAGGGCGGGGTGGTCTTGAATCCTGAATCAGGAGTGTAGGGCGGGGCTTGCCCCGCCATTGTGTCAAGCCGAAGCTGCGATGGCGGGTTAAAAACCCGCCCTACGGCTCTGAGAGTGTCAGCATTTGAATCAAAAACGCTCTAATTCCCGCGCTTATGCGCGTGCTTTATTTCGGCGGCAAGCTACGCACGAAAGTGGCGCAGCGCTGCACCCACTGTGCGAGCGCCGCGTCTTCGGCGATGCCTTCACTGGCCACGTACACCAGGCCCGCCAGCGGTTTACCGGTGAAGTCCATGGCGCTGACATAAGGCTCTTGCAGGCAGTCTTCGTAGGCTTGCGGTCCTACGCGCGCCATCAGCATGTCACCCACGATGCCGCAGCACATGTGGCTGCCCAGCATGAAGCACAAGCCGCCGAACATCGGCTTTTCGTCCAGGTCGTCCTGTTCTTGCAGCAAGTCGCGGATACGTTCCGCCAAGCCTTTGTCGTAGGCCATCGTTGAAACTCCTCTCAGCGTTCGGGACGCACCATGGCAGGGGGTGCCAGCCTAAACACTTGTCGGTTGCGGAACAATGGGGGGCCTTACGCCTTTGTATAGCGCTTGATGAAACTCACCAAACCCAGCGCGCTCAGCAGCAAGATACCCACGCCGCTCAAGGTCAGCGCCACCTGGTACCAGCGCTGGCCGAGGCGGCCGGTGTGCAGCGGCAACGCCGTGTTGTACACGCGCTCGCGCAGCGGCAAGTGCAGCGCGTCGTGGCGTAAATCCATCCAACCGCCGTCAGCGTCGATGTAGACCAAACTCAAGCCGTTGCGGCTCCACTCGCCGCGTTGCTGCAAACCCAGGATGCGATAGTTGGAATAAGGCCCTGGCACTTGTGCGCTGCGTACCACGGCGCCGCTGGGAAACACCGCTAACGCGCGTTGCATGGCGGGCAGCCAGGCGCCGCTGGTGTCGCCTTCGATGTTGTCTACGCCGTCCATCATCGCGTTGCTGTAATCCTCGCTGCTGCGGAGTTCACCGAGCAGCCACTCTTCGAGCGGCGCGGGGAAGGCCAGCGTAATGCCGGTGATGAGCGTCAGCAGCAAGGGCAGCGCCAGCATGATGCCGAGATTGCGATGCGTGGCGAGCAAGGCGGGCCGCGCGCTGGAGGTGGGC
Source organism: Pseudomonadales bacterium (assembly GCA_031260485.1). GTDB lineage: Bacteria > Pseudomonadota > Gammaproteobacteria > Pseudomonadales > Pseudohongiellaceae > CAILUG01. The sequence continues at coordinate 12,580 of JAIRJU010000140.1, forward strand.
AGCAAGCCATGACGCCAGCCGCGCCGTGCGGGCCAGAACGCCACGGCGCCAGCGATTACCAGCACCACCATGGCGCAGGCCGCGGCGCCGACAAGGGTAAGCCCGAGATTGTCGAGCAGCAGCCGATGGTGCAGATCGAACAGCCATTCCTCGGCACGGCCATTGCCACGCCATTCATCGACGAGGCCGCCCTCGGTGTCGAGATAGGCATAGCGCTCGCCCGAGAGGATGACCTGCGTCAGCGGCAACTCCGCAGTGGCGAAGTACACCTTGAGCACTTGAGCCGGGTCGAAGCGCTGATCGATGGCCGCGCCGATCGTTGCCAGCGCCTCTGGCGTAGGGCTGAACGCCACCCGCGCGGCGGGTAGTGTCAGGCGCAGGTAGTCGTCCTTCCATACCAACAAGGTGCCGGTGAAACTGACCAGCATCATAAGCAGCGAAAGCGTAATGCCACCCCAGGCGTGAAGTGTGCGAACCGTGGAAAAGAGCGGGAATTTCATGGTGGGGAAGTAATCATTTGAGTTGAAAGTGAAAGTGTAGCGGCAAACGTCCAATTGACGCCAAAGACCCAAATAAGGTCTTATAGGACCCTATTTGGGTCCGATGAAAACGATATGAACACGGAAGCGGATGCGTTGTTTTCCAGAACTCAGCAAGGCGTGCTGGGCCTGCTTTTTGGTAAGCCAGATCAACGGTTCTATGCCAACGAAATTATTCGCCGTGTAGGTATGGGCAGGGGCACTGTACGTCGTGAGTTGGATAGATTGGCTCGTGCTGGTCTGGTGAAGCTGGTGCAAGAAGGTAATCAGCATCATTACCAGGCAAATTCCGACTGCCCGATCTATGCTGAGTTGGTCGGCATCGCCAGGAAAACTTTTGCGCTTGCTGACGTAGTGCGAGAGGCGCTCGCGCCTTTGGGTGAAAAGCTCAAATGGGCGTTCGTCTACGGTTCGATGGCCAAGGGCGGGGATACACAAGAGAGCGACATCGACCTCATGTTGATCGGGCAAGATTTGGCTTACACAAGTGTCATCGAGTTGTTACAGCCCCTGGAAGAATCGGTGACGCGCCGGATCAATCCTACTATCTATTCAGTCCATGAGTTCGATAGCAAGTTGAAGGAACGCAACAGTTTTCTTGAAAGAGTCGTGAGTTCTCCGATCATCAATGTGAAGGGAAGCAAGAATGAGCTTGGAAAATCTGGAGAAGATTAGCAAATTGAAAGCGGAGCCACCTGATGCCAGGGAGATCGGCTACATGATTAATGCCGCGGTGAGAAAGCTACAGGATTCCTGTAATAGCGGAGTAAGTTTTGATGGCCGCTTTGAATTGGCATACAGCGCAGCGCACAGCCTGGCGCTTGCCGCATTGCGTTTGCATGGTTACCGTTCCGATCAGCGTTATATAGTGTTTCAGTGCCTTGCACACACAGTGGGCATTGATGCGGTGAAAGTACGCGAATTTGGCAATTACCACCGCAAGCGGAACTTGGCCGAGTACGAAGGTGGTTTCGATCCCGATGAACAACTGCTGGCCGAATTAATTTTGAACACTCAGTTGTTAATGAGGAAAGTGATGGCGCTGGTCAAGAAACAGTAATCAGTGCAGCCCAGCGGTCAATTAAAAACCCCGGCCGTGGCCGGGGCTTTTGCTTCGCGTCAGTTTTGCGTGGTTTGCGTCTCCTCGTGCAAAGGCTCCGGCGCAGGGGCTGTTTCGATCGGGGGGGCGGCGCGCTGTTGGGCCAAAAGTTCGTTGGCGCGCGAGATCAGGTAAGCGCGGATCGCGGCGGTGTCGCTGGCGCTGATGCGGCTGGCGAAGCTGACCATGCCGCGTTCCTGGCGGGCGCCGCCCAGCACGATGGAATCGAAGCCTTCCTGCGAATGCAGCATCGGGCTCACCATCAGGTTGGGGAAGTTGGCGCCGCGCGCCGCACCGCCGTTGCCGTGGCAGATGGCGCAGGTGTTGTTGTATAGCTCCTGGCCTGCGGCGACTTGCTCGGGCGCGGCGGTGGCGGGCGGGGGATTGAGTTGGGGCGGGGCGAAGCTCACGGGTTCGGGCAGCACCGCGTCACCGCCAAGCGTGAATACCAACAGGCGCGAATGGTTCGGCGCGTAGTAGTTGCCCGCCTGGTTGATGCCGACGCTCGCGGCCACGTACTGCTTGCCGTCGAGTTCATAAGTGATCGGCGCCGCCACCATGCCGGTTTGCGTGTCGAAGCTCCATAGCTTATCGCCGCTCTTGATGTCATAGGCGCGGAATTCATTGTTGTTGTTGCCGCCGCCGCTGAACACCAGGCCGCCAGCGGTGGAGAGCAGGCCGCCGGTGGGGCCGTCGTGCTCTTCGCCGCGCCAGACCTCCTTGCCAGTGACCGGATCCCAAGCCGACACATAGCCGACGAAGCCACGTTCGGCGTCAGGGTGGTCACGGTAGTAGAGCAGGCTGGCACCCATGTCGATGGCCATGTTGGTGCCCTTGGGGCTGGGCGTGAAGGTCTCGGAACTGCGCATCACGAAATAGGCGCGCTGCGTGGCGATGTAAACCAGGTTGGTATCCGGGTTCCAGGCGTTGGCGTGCCAGCCGTGGCCGCCTTGTACGCCGGGGGCGAGGTTGAAGATGTTATCGCGGTCGTAACGCGCGGCGGGGACTTCGATGGGACGGCCGGTGTTCATATCGACACCGGTATTCCAGTTCACTTCGGTGAAGGCATCGGCCTTGAGCAATTCGCCGTTGGCGGCATCGAGCACGTAGAACATGCCGTTCTTGTTGGCCTGCGCCACGACATGACGTGCTTCGCCGTTGAAGTCGAGATCGAGCAGCATCATCGGGCTCATGGCGTCGTAGTCCCAGGTGTCGCCCGGTGTGGTCTGGTAATGCCAGGCATAGGCGCCGGTGTCGGCGTCCACCGCCAGGATGGAGGCGACGAACAGGTTGTCGCCGCCGGCGGGATCGCGGGTGCGCTGATCCCAGGGCGTACCGTTGCCGGTGCCGAAGATCACCAGGTTGTCTTTTGCGTCGTAGACGATGGCATCCCATACCGTGCCGCCGCCGCCGAGCTTCCACCATTCACCGCTCCAGGTCTTGGCGGCCTCTGCCATTTGTGAATTTTCAAAACCCAGTTCGGGATTGCCGGGCACGGTGTAGACGCGCCAGCGATCGGCGCCGGTGCGGGCGTCGTAAGCGCCGAGGTAGCCGCGCACGCCGAACTCGCTGCCGGAGTTGCCGATCAGCACTTGGCCTTTGACGACGCGCGGCGCGCTGGTGACGGTGTACTGCTCATCCGGATTCACCGTGAGCTTGCGCCAGGCTTCCTTGCCGGTTTTGGCGTCGATCGCTATCAGGTAGCCGTCCAGCGTGCCGACGTAAATTTTGCCTTCAAAGGCCGCGATGCCACGGTTGACGATGCCGCAGCATACTTTGACAGCGATTTCCTTCGGCGTTTTCGGATCGAAATGCCAAAGCTGCGCGCCGCTGCGCGCATCGAAGGCATACACGGTGCTCCAGGCGGTGGAGACATACAGCACGCCGTCCACGTAAAGCGGCGTGCCTTGCTGAGACAGGTTGATGTCGTAATCGGCGAACCAGCCCAAGCCAAGCTGCCCAAGGTTGTTACGCGAAATCTCATCGAGCGGGCTGTAGTGCCGCTCGTCATAGGTGCCGCCGACCATCAGCCATTGCTGCGGCTCGCTGGCGGCGTTGTTCAAGCGCTCCTGCGTCACCTGCGCGAAGGCCGCCGCCGCGGCGGCACCTTGCGCGGTGGATTCGCCGTTGCCGGAACAGCCGCTCACGAGCAGAGCACAGGCTGCGAGGGTGGTGGAAAACAATACGCTGTGGTGGAAATGTCGCATGATGGTTGTTACCTCTTGTTGGGTCTTGGCGGGGTTATTGGTCTGGTGTTGTTGGTCCGGTATCGCGTGACCGGTTGCTCCGATGGTAGCACTATTTCGCCTTGCTGCTGGGCTCAAGGTCAAGGCCAGCCGGTGATGCGGTGTTTCGGCTTGTTATGCACCGGCTCGGTTACTGCTCGGCTACTGCAAGAGCATAAACAGGCTCGCCAGCGTGTTTTGGGTGGCGTGAATGGCGATGGGCGTCAGTACCGAGCCGGTGCGTTCGCGCGCCAAGCCCAAGAGCAGCGCCAGGCAGAAGATCTGCGCCACGCCGTACCAGCTATATTGCAAGGCGTGCATCCAGGCAAACAGCGTGCTGGTGAGCAGCAGCGTGCCGCTCAGCCCAAGGCGGCTGTGACGCCAGGCGCGGAACAGATAACCACGAAACAGCAACTCCTCCAGCACCGGCGCCAATACGCTCGCTGCCAGCAGCATCAGCCAGTGCGGGTCTTTCAGAAACTGTTGCATGAACGGCTCTTCGTCCACCTCGAACTGCGACAGCACGAGGCTCACCACGGTCATCGTGACGAGCCCCAGCAGCAGCCACTTGCCGAGCGTGGCCCAAGGCACGGGGTTGAGCGCCAGCGTGCGTGTCCAGCGTTGCTCGGGAAAGTTCGCCGCGTACAAAAGCGGCGGCAGCAATACCGCGACTTGCAGCAGATAGAACGTACCGAGCCCGAACGAGCTCGTGACAAGCTCTTTCATGCGCTCTGCTTTCTGCTCAGTTGGGAGCGAGTCCAGCGCATAGAAACGGTCGAGACCGTACATATAGCCAAACTGCGCGACGATGGTGAGAAGCGCGAACAGGCCCAGCCAGCCGAGCGCACGCAGCGGCGTGGGCCGCTGCGGTGGCGGCGGCACCTGAGAGGAGGCGTCGAGCGTGTTCACTTCAAGGCGCAATGGTGGCGGGGTCCCAATGTTCATCAGCCTTGCCATCGACGAAGCGCCACATGTCGAACCAGGTGGTGGTGTATTTCTCGCCCGCCTTGGTGGGGTGAGGATATTCACGCGGGATCACCACGGTGACGAGATCGCCATCGGCCAGTACCGCCACCACGGGCGTGGTGAGTTTGTCGCAGGTGGGCGTGCGTTGACGGATGGCGCTGAAAAAGTCGATCACCGGTTGCAGGCCCGAACCCACGTTGGGGTTGTGTTGCAGATAACGGCTGGTCAACCAGTTGCCGGCGTCGGACCAATGGTTGCATTGCAATAGCTCGCGCATGATGTGCAACGCGGCTTGTTTGTTGCGCTGTTTGATCGGGTCCGCGTCGGTGAACAGCGCTTCGGGGTCGCTCACGCCGACCACAGGCTCCTGTGCGCGCACGGCGGTGCCGAGCAGCAGAGCACTGAGCGTGGCGGTAAGCATCAGGGGGGCTTTCATGGCGGTTCCTCTTGAAGAATGGGAGTAAAGGTGCGCCCGAGTATAGGCAGCGTCTTGGCTCTTGGCCAGCGGAACGCCCTGCCTGTTCAAACCGATGTCTGTTAACCCAATACCGGCGCGGTGCTTCAAGGCACCTGCGCCATGGCGTCCAGCACTTGGCTCATGAGTTTGTTGATCGTGGCGAAGCGCGTGGGTGTGCCGAGCAGTTGCGCCGCGCTTTGCACCCAGCGCGAGCCGTCGAGTTCGTCGCCAGCGTGATCGATGAGGCAGCGCGCGGTTTCAAAGGTGGTTTCGAGGTGAAACTGCAAGCCCACCACGCGCTCGCCATAGAGAAAGGCTTGATTGCCCGAGGCCATGCTGCTGGCGAGCAAAGTAGCGCCTTGGGGCAGGGTGAAGGTGTCGCTGTGCCAGTGAAACACATCGCAGGTGGGCGGCAACGCGGCAGCCACGGGCGAGCGGGTGGCATCGGCCTCGCGCGTGATGGGGAACCAGCCGATTTCGCGGCAGCCGTTGGGCTTTACCTCGCCGCCGAGCGCCTTTGCAATCAACTGCGCGCCCAGACAGATGCCGAGCACGCGCTTGTTGGCGTCGATAGCGGCGCGGATCAGCGCCAATTCATCCACGAGCCACGGGTGACGCGCGGTATCGTGCACGCGCATCGGGCCGCCCAGCACCAGCAGCCAGTCGAAATTTGCCACCGCCGGCAGGGCTGCATCCTTGTAGAGCGCGGTGAGGCTCAACGTGTGGCCGCGTGCGCCAAGGTGCGGTTCGATGCTGCCAAGCCCTTCAAAGGCAGAGTGTTGCAGGGTGTGAATACGCACAAAGCAGTTCCTCTAGGTTCTTCCTTGTTGGTGGGTGCATGAATCCTACCGCAATGCCTGGGGCTATAGCGATGTTTCGATCAAAAACAGCGCAGCGCGTATTTTGTAACGAAAGGCTCGGCATTCTTTCTGATGCTGATGGCGTATATTTGAACGAATATGCGGTAATTGGGCCCTCTTGTCACTTCATCGCTCTGGCACTTTGCGCTCTATACAGCGGAGCTACAGACGCTACGCCTTTCACGCGCTGAACGTCAGCGCATTGGTCAGATCGCCCATGGGCTTTTGCCCGCGTGCTTGCATTGCTTCATCGCGTAACTGCAAGCCTTCGAGCAAGGGTAGGTCGAACACGCGCGTGATGAAGCGCAGGATCGAGCCGGTGTCGTACACGGTGTGATCCACCACGCCTTGTTTGGCATAGGGCGACACTATCAGCGCGGGTACGCGCGAACCTGGGCCCCAGCGATCGCCTTTGGGCGGGGCTATGTGGTCCCACCAGCCGCCATTTTCGTCCACGGTGATGATGACCACCATGTCGTTCCACTGTGGGCCACGGCGCAGGCTGTCGATGAGGTGGGCAATGTGGCGATCGCCCGCCTCCACGTCGGCATACCCGGCGTGCATGTTCAAATTGCCTTGTGGCTTGTAGATCGCCACCGCTGGCAGCCGGCCCGCTTCGACATCGGCGAGAAACCTGTTGGTGTCGGGCATGTCGCCCAGGCCGCCGTCGCGCAGGCGTGTGGCACGCTGCTCGGGGAAATCGGGGCCCAGGTTGCGGTAGTAGTTGAGAGGCTGGTGGTGGTATTGAAAATTGGGCGCGGCGGGAAAATCCGGTGTATCGGGCAGGGCGGTGATGGCGGCTTGCCAGCCGCCCGAGTACCAGGCCCACGCCACGCCTTTGGCGTCGAGCAGGTCGCCAATGTGGGCGTGATCCTGCGGCACCATGACATTCGGGTTTGCGAGATCGGCCAAGGCGGAATTGCGCGGATCACGCGGGCCGCGCGTCGGCCAATAGGGCGGCATCATGGTATTGACAGCATAGCCGTCAGGCGTGAGCGCGCTGGGGCCGAACACCGGCGGCCCCTGCATGGCGCTGGTGGGTGATTGTCCGGCAATGGGTTTTAGGCGTGGATCGGCGGGGTCGTCGCTTTCGAGCGTGGCGATTTGCGTGCGAGCCGGTGAACGGCTGGCGTCGGGATAGAACGGCGGGCGTGCGGCTACCAGATATTGATGATTGAGGAAGGAACCGCCGAAAGCGCCTTGAAAGAAGCGGTCGCACAACACGAATTCCTGCGCCAGTTTCCACAGGCGCAGGTTGTAGGCGTTGTCAGCGTAATAGCCCATGACCAGCGCGCCTGCGTCGGCCCAGGCAACGAAACGATCGTTCTTGCCACCGTTGATCTGCATCTGGTTCTGGTAGAACAAATGCCACAGATCGCGCGTGACCACGCCTTGTGGCAAGTATTCGCCTTGGGGGCCCCGCAGCGGGAAGGGCTCATTGGGCTGATCGTTCATATACGGTGCATCTTGCTTGACCTGGTAATTGGCGTGGTTGACGACTTGCGCGTTGGGCACCATGCCACCCCACACCGGTGGCAGTGTGGCGAGCGGGGTGCCATCGCGGTCTACCTGGCGAAACTCGCTGCTGGTGAGCGAAGACAAAGGCTGTTCCACGCCAGGAAAATCGCCGAACAAATTATTGAAGCTGCGGTTCTCGGCATAAATCACCACCACATTCTTGACGTGGCGGCGCAGCGCGCGGGTGAATTCAAGGCTGTCGGGCGCGAGTGCGGGCTCGCCGGGTGCGTTTTTCACGGCTTCGGCGGCCAGCGCGTCGCCCGCCGCGGCGCTGGCGCCGAGCAGCGCCATGCCGGTGAGAAAACCGCGGCGAGTTGCGCGAGGCGCCGCGTCGGCCACGCCGTGCGTCGTGGCGGAGGCGTTGTTGTCGTCGTCGTGCTTGTTGTTGTCGATGGAGAGTTTGTCGTCGGTCATGTCTTACCTCGTAGGGGCGGCTTGTTTGAGCGCGGCTTGTATGAATGTAGCTGGATTGTGCGGGCGTGATGTTCAGCGCAAATGAAGGAAAGCCAGAAAAAGCCGATATTGCAAGGTGTTCGTTCCTCTTTCTCGCGCCTCTTTCTCACGTACTTCTGGACTGTCACAAAACGAGTGTACTTTTTCGCCTTGAATGGCAAAATCAAGGCCGAGGCGAAGCAATGCCTTGCCGAAGCACAGAGCCCCTATGCTGATTTTGTCCACAACCGCTAATCGCTAAGCTGCCAACATGATCCGCCAACCAGTGCTGTTGCTCGGAACGCTTGCACTGTTTGCCGGGTGCGTCAGTGATCGCTCCGCGCCACTCACCGTTTCGGATCGGGCAGCGCAGCGTCTTGGAGCCACG
>JAIRJU010000164.1 GCA_031260485.1 Pseudomonadales bacterium
GCCGCCCGCCACGAACCAGTTGGCACCGCTGGTTTCGCCGCGCAGGCCGATGGCGCGATCGGTGAGCGCGCTGACCAAAGCGTTATCGACACCGCGCTCAACGAAAGGTTCGTCGTTGGAGCTCATTTCCAGCGACAAACTATAAGGCTGTTTCTGATTGCCAATATAAAGTTTGCTGCCCTGGTCGGTGACATAGCCAAACTTGAAGTCTTTGACGGACACCGCATCCTTGGCGAAATCCATCTCCACCGCCCAGGACCAATGTGTGTCGATGAGGCCGTTGAGCTTCACGCGGCCACGGCGAATCTGTGTGCCGCTGATCGGCGGCGTGCCGATGCGCTCGTCATAGTCATGCTGCACATAATCCAGATGCAGGCGGCCACCGATTTCGATTTCGTTCTTGCCATCGCTACTTTCGATCTTGAGCGGGCTGCCGTTGCCCATGGTGATTTTGGCCGCGTCTTCCTTGGTGAGCGCGGGCTGTTGCAGCAGCGCATCATGCTGCTCTTGGGTAATGGCGCCATTGCTCAGCAGGATGTCCAGCAGTTCCTTGTCGGCGGCCTGCGCAGATGCCGCCATACCGGCGGCGAGCAGCACTGCGGCCTTAATTTCAACTTTATTAAGATTTCTCATTGGCATATCCCCTCTATCTTGTTGGAAGAATTGCTTGCATCCAGATTGGGCGCTTTGCAGTGGCGCGCACTTTATAAAGACAGCGTTAAATCTTTATTAGCAATGCGCGCGCATTGCGAGAATTTTGCGTAAAGATCAGGTAAAGAAGCGCGCTGCCGCCTGGCGGTGTCAGCAAGCGCCGCGCGCCGCGTTCATTCCAGATCTACCCGCGGCTGGCCATAGCCCATGGCTTGACGCGCCAGCGCCTGGCGCAAAGGGGCAACATGCGCCAGAGCGGCCATGCCAATCTGGCGCACCAGCCCCAACCCCGGCTTGTTGGAGGAAAACAGCGACACCAGATGATGGCTGAAGCCAATCGTCAGATCTTGATCGACGGCAATGCTCTCTTGGTAACGCAGCAACTGCCGCATGTCGCCTGGCGAGGTGCCCAGCGCGAGCGCACTGCGTACTTCGTGCGCCAGCGTCAGCGCATCGCGCAGCGCCAGATTGAAGCCCTGCCCCGCCACCGGGTGCAGCGTGTGCGCCACGTTGCCCAGCAACACCAACCCAGGCCGCACTTGCTCGCTCGCCATGGTCAAGCTCAGCGGAAACAGCGCGCGCTTACCGACTTTTTTGAGTTCCCCGAGCGCCTGGCCGAAATCCGCCTGAAGCCGCGCCAGAAACGCGGCATCGGGCAGCGCCAATACCGCTTCCGCCTCCGCCGCGGGATGCGTCCACACCAGCGCACAGCGGTGTTCGCCCTCAAAATCGGGCAAGGGCAAGAGCGCCAGCGGCCCCTTGGGCGTGAAGCGCTCCCAGGCGCGGCCCGCGTGCGGCAATTCACAGGCAATGTTGGCGATGATTGCGCTCTGGCCGTAGGCACACTCGCGCCGCTCGATGCCGAGTTGCGCGGCAAGGCCGGAGCGCCCGCCGTCGGCCAGCACCACCAAGGCCGCGCTCAACACTTCATCGCTGCCTTCCAATGACAGGTGCATCCCCCCCGGCACAGCCTTGAGTGCGCGCACGCGCGTGTTGGCGCGCAAGATAAAACGCTGTGAGCGCAATAAGGCCTGATTGAATGCACGCCCCAGCGCGCCATTCTCGGCCACGTAACCCAAGGCCGGCACCTTGGCCTCCGCGGCGCTCAGGCGCACGGCGCCGAAACGGCCTTGGTCGGACACCAGAATCTGCGTGATGGGTTCGGCATGAGCCGCCAACGCGGGCCAGAGATCAAGCCCTGCCAAGGCATCGCAACTGGAGGCGGAAAGCACGGTGCTGCGGCTGTCGAAACCCGGCTGGCGCGGCGGGCCGTCGAGCGAGATCGGCGCGGCTTCCACCAGCAGCACCGACGGCACCACCTGCCCCGCAGAAGCTGCGCGTGTGAGTGCGCACGCCAAACTCGCGCCCACCATGCCGGCGCCCACGATGATGACCTCGTAGTGGCTAAACTCACAGTGGCTAAGCTCACAGTGGCTGTTCACTTCATAGTGGCTGTTCACTGCGTGTGCCTCCTGCGGCTCAACGCGCCGCCATCAGGCTTTCGATTTCCTGCACGGTTTTCGCCAGGCCCGCGGTGAGCACCTCATGGCCGCCGCGTGTCACCGCCACGTCGTCTTCGATGCGCACGCCGATGCCGCGCCAGCGCGCGTCCACCCGGGTGTTGCTGGGGCTGATGTAAAGGCCCGGCTCCACGGTGAGCACCATGCCCGCTTCGAGTTCGCGCCAGCGGCCGTCAATCTTGTAATCGCCCACGTCGTGTACGTCCATGCCTAGCCAGTGCCCGGCGCGGTGCATGTAAAACTCGCGGTAGGCGCTGTTCTTGATGAGGTCATCGACCGCGCCATGCAAAAGCCCCAACTCCACCAGCCCCGCGGTGAGCACCTGCACCGTGGTGTCGTGCGGCACATTCCAGGTGGTGCCTGGCTTCACCTCTGCGATCGCCGCCAGTTGCGCCTTGAGCACCAGTTCATAAATGGCTTTCTGCTCCGGGCTGAACTTGCCGTTTACCGGAAAGGTGCGCGTGATGTCGGCGGCATAGTGGTGCAATTCACAACCGGCGTCGATCAGCAAGAGATCGCCGTCCTTGAGTTTTTGATCGTTATCGACGTAATGCAGAATGCAGGCGTTGGCGCCACCCGCCACGATCGAGGTATAGGCGGGCGCGCGGCTGCCAGCGCGAAAGAATTCGTGCATGAATTCGGCTTCCACTTCGTATTCGTAGAGGCCAGGGCACGTCATTTGCATGGCGCGCTGGTGCGCGCGCACGGAAATCTGCCCCGCCTCGCGCATCAGATCAATTTCGGCTTTGGATTTAAGCAGCCGCTGCTCGTGCAGCAGATGATCGAGCATCAGAAATTCACCGGGCGAATGCGCGCCGCTGCGCACTTTCTTGCGTACCACCTTCACCCATTCCATCACGCGGTGATCGAAGTGCTCATCCTTGCCCATGGCGTAATACACGCGCTCACGGCCTTCGAGCAGGCCGGGCAGAATGTCGTCGATGTCGCCGATGGGAAAGGCGTCGTCCAGGCCCAGTGCCGCAATCGCCGCCTCCGGCCCCAGCAACTTGCCGTTCCATAATTCCTTGAGCGGGTCTTTTTCCTGGCAGAACAGCAGACATTGCCCCTGCGCGCGCCCCGGAATCAGCACCAGCACGCTCTGCGCTTCGTCGAAGCCGGTGAGGTAATGCAGATCGCTGCTCTGACGATAGCGAAACTCGGTGTCGCCGTTACGCAGGCTCGGCACCGCCGCCGGCACGATGGCGATGCTGTTGCTCGCCATGTGGTTCATCAATTCTTGACGGCGCTGTTGAAATTCTTTCTGGCTGATGGGCATAGGGGTTTCCACGCGATGCGACAAAATACGCTGCACTGGCGCTCAATGCAGTAAATAAGGGGGCGGCGGTTCGGCTGGCGCATCGTCCGCTGGTGCGCGCGTACCCACCAGTTGCTGATACAGCGTGATGGCGGCCATGCGCACGTATTCCACCAGTTCCATGAAGTCTTCTTCGTCTTGCTCATCCACCTGGCTCTGGCTCTCGGTAAGACAGGCCAATTCGCCGAAATCATGCAGGATTTCGCGCGCTTCTCGACTGAGCGCAGAATCGGGCCGCAGATAACCCGCGGCAAAGCCGGTAGTGAACGCCTCGCACCAGAGCCCCAGCGCATACACCCGCGCGGATAGCGCCACATCATCGTCGGGCAAGAGCGGCTGAAACGCATAGTCGAGCCCGCCGAGCTGCGCATTGGCCTGCTGCGCCAATCGCTCCAGCAGCTTGCGCACCACGGGCAATAGTTCCTGCGCGAGCAGTTCGGCGAGGTCTTGCGGATCGGGCTGCACTACGCCGCTGCAAAGCTGGCCGCTCAAAAGGCCATGCAGCGCCGCGGGCGCAATGCCCGGCAGCGAATCGGCGAGAAGTTGTGCGGTAAGGGTGTAATCGACCTGCATGACGCTAAGAACTGCGGTAACTGACGAGCGCGAATCATAGCACGCCGCCCACCCCGCGCTGGCCAGAGCGAACGCTGGCGCGGCGCTGAAACCTTGCGTGCAGCCTCCTAAAAATCTTTCACGAATCAACCACTTGTTGACCATCCCAACAGCTGCGTTTTATAGTTGCCCAGCCCTGGTTTACCTCAAGGGCACTCCCCTGATGAGCCCCCTCTATGAGCAACAGCAGTTTCAAAAGCCTCGAAAGCAAAGTGGACGAGCTCATCCGGCTGTGCGGCGACATGAAGAAGGAAAATCAACTGCTGCGCGAGCGCGAAAACACCTGGAAGCACGAGCGCGAAACACTGATCAATCGCAGCCAGATGGCGCGAGTACGCTTGGAAAAAGTGCTGCGCCGTCTCAAGTCTCTGGAAGAGGATGCACTCTGATGCCCGCGCCCGCCCGTTCTGTCACCATCGTCATCCTTGGCCGCGAATACCAGATCAGTTGCCAACTCGAAGAAGAAGACGCCCTGCGCAAATCCGCGCGCTATCTCGACAAGCAAATGGAACTGGTAAAGAACCGCGGCTCCTCGCTTGGCTACGAAAAAATCGCCGTGCTCGCCGCGCTCAACATCGCGCACGAACTGCTCAAGCTCAGCGTGGCCGCCAACAGCCACGAGAACGATCAGGCGCGCGACTTCACCCAACTGGAAAAGAAAATCGACGCCGTGCTGCTCGCGAGCCGCCAGATCGAGATTTGAATCAAGGCTGCGCCTTCTGTGAGCGAAGCATGGCTTCTCGCAAAATGGCATTCATCCGCGTTTGATAGCCCTTGCCATAGCTCTTGAGCCAGGCCATGACATCCGCGTCGATCCGCACCGAGGCATGGGTCTTGATCGGCTTGAAAAATGGATTAGGGACTGCTCGTACCCAAAATGTTTCATCCAGCGGAGGAATGTCGCTGTAGTCGATTTCACTGTCTGGACGTTCTGCGAGCGCTTTGAGTGCTGCCTTACGTTCTTCGGTCAAAGGCGGCAACTCGCCTTGTTTGTACCTAACCATGCTCATAACGCCTCCGTTCCTTTCGGTCTGCACGACGGGCGCTGATGATACGTATCACCTCTCGCACCGGATCATCTTCAAAGCGCACCGTATGCGCCACCAGTAGCAGCAACAAGCCACCCGCCATGCCGATGGTTTGCCAACGCTGTTCACCGCTCTCGATGCGATCTTGCTCGGCTACGGCAAAGAGATCATCGAATGCAAGCACGGCTTCATCGAACCGGATGCCATGCTTGCGGAAGTTGCGCTCCGCTTTGTTTGCGTCCCACTCGAAATAGCGTTCAGCATCCATGAGTTTATCGTATCACCGTTTTGTATATACGAAGCAGCGCTTTGTCGCCTGCCACACGATCATTTGCCAGTCATTACACAGCCGCAAAGCTGTGTTTATAATGCGCTCCCCTGGACTATTCGCCAGTTGGATGTGTTCTTGAGCCGTTAAACCCACCCTGGAGGCTTTGCCCAATGGCGCCGTGTGCATGTCCGCTCGTCGGAAAGCCTTAAGCGTCGGACTGGCCACCACCTGAACCTTACGGTTCAGGACAATTCCAGCAGCGGTATTCCGGGGCCTCATTCTCGCGTGTTGCGCAAGCGCGCTCCACGCCGCAGCAGTAAAGCAGTAGGTATAAGCAGTACGTATAGCAGTACGTATAGCAGTACGCATAAAAGCCAGCAGGATCCCCACCGCGCGTGTCCTCCTCGATCACCACCATCCAGGCCCGCAAACAGCAACTGCGGCGCGAGCTGCGCCGCCGCCGCCGCGCGCTCACGCCGCGCCAGCAGCAGCAGGCCGCGCTGGCGCTGTACCGCCGCGTGGTGACGAGTAATTTGTTTCGCTTCAGCCGCCGCCTGGCCTTCACGCTGGCGCGCGATGGCGAAATCAGCAGCGAACGCCTCCTGCATGAAGCCGTGCGCCGCGGCAAGCGCTGCTACCTGCCGGTGATGCGCCAGAGCAGCAACACGCACCTCAGCTTCCGCGAATGGCGGCGCGGTGCGCGCTTGCGCAAGGGGCGCTTCGGCATCCTCGAACCGCATCTGGGCCGGCTCGGAGCCCCTTACGCGCTCGATGTGGTCTTCATGCCACTGGTGGGCTTCGATGCGCGCTGCAACCGCCTCGGCATGGGCCGCGCCTACTACGACAACACCTTTGCCTTTCTACGCCGCACGCAGCGCGCGCGCCCTGCACTGGTAGGGCTCGCGCACGACTGCCAGCGCGTGGATCAGCTCGCACTCGCGCCGTGGGATGTGCCCCTGTGTGCCATCGCCACTGATCGCGCTTGGTATCATCCCGCCGCAACAGACGCCCCAGAGAAACTGCCATGACCCAAGACGACCAAAAACGCGCGGTGGCCAAGGCCGCCTTCGACTACGTCAGCCGCAAGCTCACCTCCACCACCGTGATTGGCGTGGGCACCGGCTCCACCGCCAACTATTTCATCGACGAACTGGCCCGCCTCAAATTCGACCTCAACGCCACCGTGGCCAGCTCACAGGCCAGCGCACAGCGTTTGAAGGCGCTCGGCATCCCGGTGCTGGATCTCAATGCGGTGCATGAAGTGAGCATTTATGTCGATGGCGCCGACGAAGCCAACGATCACCTGCAACTCATCAAGGGCGGCGGCGGCGCGCTCACGCGCGAAAAAATCGTGGCGGCGGTGGCGCACGAATTCGTGTGCATTGCCGATGCCAGCAAATGGGTGCAGGTGCTCGGCAACTTTCCGCTGCCGGTGGAAGTGATCCCCATGGCGCGCAGCCACGTTGGCCGCCAGATCGTGCAACTCGGCGGCGACCCCGTTTACCGCGAAGGTGTGCTCACCGACAACGGCAACATCATCCTCGACATACACAACCTGAGCATCCTCGAACCCCGCAAACTCGAAACCGCGCTCAATCAGATCACCGGCGTGGTCGCCAATGGCCTGTTCGCGCTGCGGCCCGCCGACCTGCTATTGCTGGCGACGCACGATGGCGTAAGAACAATCACGGCAAAGGGCTGACTACCACCACCACTGCCGCGGCTTGTATTCGTCACCCGGGGCGACATCGGCCACCAGCTTGACCACCGCGGCATCAAACGCCTCGCCGATCGGCTCGATGACGCGGTACTGCCGGGGGTTCTGCGGTTTTTTGCGACTTTTCCTGCTCCGATATAAATTATGAATACAGTGCGCCAGCTCACACGTCGTGCGCTCCCCAGCACCCAGCGCCTGCGCCAGTTGCAAGGAGGGAATGCCTTCACGGAGCGAGGTCAGCAAATAAATGATCTGGAGCCATTTTTGGAGTGCGAGTCTGGAACCCGCCAGCACACTGCCGCCGCGCACGCTGAAATGCTTGCGGCAATCCCGGCAACGGTAAGGCAACGGTCTATGATCCTTGCATTCCGCCACGTTGGTGCTGCCACACTCCACACAAACGGGCGTGCCATTCCAGCGCTTGGCTTCAAGGTAGCGCCGCGCGGCGTCTTCGTTGGGAATCAAGCGAAAAAATTGCTGCAAATCTAAGTTGTCAGGCGTGCGCATGGTTCGGAGCTTCTATAAAAAATTCCCTCTTCCATAAGGGTGGAACGGAAGGAAGGTTGGCTAACCATATCACTGCCCGGTGGTGGAAATCACTACCGAACGGGCATTTCTGTATAAAAACGCGACTGTGCGCTGCCCTTTATACCGAACAGTACCGATCATGGCCTTAGCACCGCGAAGCTCACCGTGACACAGGTGCCGTGCTGGTGCGGGTAATTGAGGGCGTCGCGGGAGCTGATCGTCATGCTGCCGCCATAGGTGGCAACGATCGATCTGACGCTGGAAAGCCCCAGCCCCATGCCTTGGTCGCCGAGGGTATCGGGGCGGCTGGGCACTTGCGTACCGGCGTCCAGTTGCTGCAAGAGGCCAGGCGGAATGCCGATGCCGCGGTCTTCCACGCTCAGGATGAAGTGGCCACCGTGTTCCCTGGCGTTGATCTCGATACTGGAATCGGGCGGCGAAAACTTGACGGCATTACTGACAAGATTGCCCAAAATGCTGTGCGTGAACAGCGTTTTGTCCATCTTGAACGACAGCGTTGGCGACAGCGCAAAGTGATGCTCGAGGCTGATGCGTTTCCGCTGCAAGGCTTGCTCGAAGATCACCGACATTTCCGCATAGCTGGCGGCGAGGCTTTGCGCCGTCATAACGCCGTCTGGCGCGCGCTCGGTGTAGCGGCTGCCCACACTGCCTACGATGTCGCGCACCGCGCCATGCGCCAGCTTCAAGCGCCCAAGCAGCGTGGCCGAGGGTGGCGTTTGCTCGCCCATCGCGCTCAGGTACAGGCCCATGGCAGCGATGGGATTGGTGATGTCGTGCAGCAGAATCTTCAGCAGGCTGCGGTTTTTCTCGAGCGACGCATCCAATTCCTGGGTGCGCGAATGCACCAGTTGTTCCAGGTTGGTCTTTTCATGCAGACCGGCATTTTCGAGCGCGATGGAGGGCAGCACGGTGCCCATGACATCGTAGAGCACATACGCTGTCATCCAACCGCCAAGCTGGGTGCCTGGCGCCATGTCGAGCAGCATGAAGTGAATGAAGTGCAGGCCCTGCCCCCACATGAGCACACCAAACAATTTCTGCAAGGGCGTGGTGCGTTTGCCTGCCGTGAACCACAGCGCATACCCTGCCATGAAGAGCGGCAAGGCATTGAGCAGCGATACCGGCAGCGCGATGGCGGTAAAGCCCAGCCCCCGGTGATCGCGCACCAGCACCACGCCCAAAAACGGCGGCCAGGCAGCCAGGTAGTATTGCCACGGCGCGTGGC
>JAIRJU010000171.1 GCA_031260485.1 Pseudomonadales bacterium
GATCGATGCAGAGGCTCAGTCCGATAAAGCGCCTGCGGCGGATTAGGACTGATACGAAGTATCAGTCCGATAGATAGTTCGGCCCAATCGAACACGCCGCAATGCGCGACAGCGCGGTGTAGCTCAGCCCAGTTTCGTCGTGCCATTGATTGAAGGCATCCTGCACTTGCCGCAGATCGCGCTTGCTGCTCGGGATGGTGGCGATTGTAAGGCCGCTGGCTTGCAGGCGGGCGGTGACATCGGCACTGATGATGAAGCTGTCCTTGCCGATGAAGCGGAGAAAATACATACCGGTGTTGCCGCCCAGGCGCGCGCCTTCTTTTTTCAACCAGACCATCAGGCCGATTTGATCGCTGGCGGGCCAGGCGGCGAAATGCGCACCGAAGCTGCCGTAAGTTTCGGCGGTGTTCCAGACGAAGTGCGCGTTGTCGAGCACGGCACGAATCTTGGTGGGGTTGCGCACGATGCGGGTGTCGCTGGTGTAAGCGTCCCATTGTTCCGGCGGCAGATGCGCGAGCCCCTTGGGATTGAAGCCGTGAAAAGCCGCCTCGAAATCGGCCCACTTGCGCTCGATCACTTTCCAGTTGAACCCAGCTTGAAACACGCACTTGGTCATCATGCTGAGGTAGCGATCATCGGGCAGCGCGGCGAGTTTTTTTGTACTGAGCGGTTTATGGGCGCCCACTGCCTGGGCCAAGCCCTGTGCGCCGCCTTTGCGTTCCTCGGCCAGGGCGATGATGGTGCGGAAGGGGGTTAAAGTCATGAGTTGGCTACGATTTGACCACGGCGGAAGCCATGCTCGCCCAGGACGGCGCCGATTTCCGTGTACGCCTGTGTAACGCCTTTTGGGTGGTATTGCTCGGTGTCAGCGACCACCAAATCAAACGCGACAGCGTACATCAGTGCGCCTCTGGGTCGTCGTTCAGGCGGGTCCAGCGGTATTGCGTCTTTTCACCTGATTCAATCATCGTGATCTCGATCAGCCAGTCACCATCATCCAATTGGCGAACAGTCTGACCCACCTCGTATTTCGGACCAAATGGTCCGAAGCTCTTGATTATTCCGACAGGGACGTCTGGCGGTGCGATAGCGGCGTGCATGGCATTCTCCTTTGATGATTCGCCAAGTATACCCCTCTCCCAAACCCCTCCCACAAACGAGAGAGAAGGAGTTTTAACGCTGAGAAAGAGTAAGGGATGGATTATTGCGCGGCATGTTTTTCTGCCAGCAGTTTTTCGAGCAACGCCGCCGTGGCCACGCGCTGTTCCGCGCCATCGCCACGGCCAAAGCGGCCGGCGCGGCCAAGCGCGGCATCGAGTGGCGTGCGGCCTGCTTGGTCTTTGTGTTCGAGATCGGCGCCGCGCTCCGCCAACAATTGCACCACGGTGTCCCAGCCGTTGGTGGCGGCGCCATAGAGCGCGGTTTGGCCAGCGCTTTCGCTGGCATTGGCATCGGCGCCAGCATCGAGCAATAGCGTGGCAATGGCGTGGGCTTGCTCCTCGGTGCGGAATTTGCCGCGCGTATCGACGTTGCTAGCGCGATAACCGCTCGCCGCCAGCAGCGGCGTGATGCCGTCTTCGTTCGGCAGATCCACCCGCGCGCCGTGCGCGAGCAAAAGCGCAGTCGCCTCCACATCGCCACCGCGCGCGGCGCGCAGTAGCGCGGTGGTGCCCGTGCGCAAGAGCCCATCGGCACCGCGATCAGCGCCGAGGCTGCGATACGGTGGAAACAGCTTGAGTTGCAGGTTGGGATTGCCGCCTGTGTCCAGAATCAAGGCAATGATGTCGAGGCTAGTAGTGAGATCTTTGGAAAGGCGGTCGGCGCGGCCACCGTGCGGCACGGTGTTGTAGTCCACCGCGGCGTAGAGCGGCGAGCGGCCATAGATGTCCCACTTGTCGACGTTGGCGCCAGCGTCGATCAACACCTTGGCGGTATCCCACTGCGCGTTGAGATTGGCCAGCACCAGCGGCGTGACCCCTTCGGGATCGGCTTGGTCGATCTTGGCGCCGCCCGCGAGCAGCACGCGCGCGCATTCCGCGCAACCTTCGCGCGCGGCGTAGTGCAACGCGCTCATGCCACCAGGCGGTAACAGTTTCATGCGCGGTTCGGCGGTCACTTGGCGTTCCCAATCGTTCGGTAGTGATTGTGCGTTGGGGTTGGCGCCCGCCGCGAGCAGCAACTGCAACAGCGGCGGATGCGCCTGGGCGCTGGCCCACATCAGCGCGCTTTGGCCGCGCCATTTTTCCACCGCGTTAGGATCGGCGCCCGCCGCGAGCAGCGCCGTGGCCGCCGCGACATCGCCGCCACGCGCCACGATCATCAACGCGGTTTGGTCGTCGGCGCCGCGCTCATCGACCTCTGCGCCTGCGCGCAGCAACGCGGTGATGATGCCGGCATTGCCGTTGATCGCGGCCTGCGCCAGCGGTGTAGCGCCGTAATGATTGCGCACGCCAACGTCGGCGCCTTGACGCAGCAGTTGCGCCACCAGGTCGGCATCGTCGTAATACACGGCCCAATGCAGCGCAGTGGTGCCGTCGGATTGCGCAGCGTTGACATCCACGCTCTGCGTCAAAAGTTCACGCGCCGCCGCGGTGTTACCCTGGCTAGCAAACTGCAACAGTTGCTGCTCATTGCCGCTTTGCGCGTGTACGCTGCCCGCCAAGAGCGCGCTCAACACGGCGCTGCGCCAGGTTTGCTGCACGATGCTGAGTTTCATCGCTTCTTCCTCTCTATGTCGCTTAGTCGCTTATCTATATCGCTCATCTACGTCGCTTATATCGCTTCAATCAGACCAGTGGCATCGCCGAGTTCGTTCACTGGCGCACCAACGCGGTCGAGGATGGTCAGCATCAGGTTGGACACCGGCGTGCGCTCGCTCGTCATGAGGTGCTGGCCGCCTTTGATGCGGCCACCGGCCTTGCCGATGATGACCGCCGGCAGCGGCCAGTGGTCGTGCGCGTTGGAATTACTCATGTTGCTGCCGTACAGAATCATGGCGTTGTCGAGCATGGTGCCGCTGTCGCCATCGGGCAGCGTGGCGAGCTTGGCAATGAACTTGGCCAGCACCGTGGTGTGATATTCCTGAATGCGCAAGAGGCGCGCGATTTTGTTCGGATCGTTCTGGTGATGCGACAGCGGATGAAAGGCATCGGAAACGCCCACGTGGTTGTAGGTTTGATTGCTCACTTCCGCCGCCATCATCATGTTGGCGATGCGGGTGACATTGCCCTGATACGCCAGAGCAATTAGATCGAGCTGTAAATTTATCAGCGAATCGAAATCACCCGGCGTGCCTGCTGGCGCATCGGGCAGCGCCATGTGCGACAGGTCTTGATCGGCACTTTTTTGGATGCGGCGTTCCACTTCGCGCACGGTGCTGAGGTAGTCGTCCAGCACCACGCGATCGGCAGCGCCAAGTTGCCGGTTGAGATCGGCGGTTTCGGTGAGCATTAGATCGAGAATGCTGGCGGTTTGTTTGCCGATGCGCTCGCGCTCGGTGGCGTTGTCGCCCACACCGAACAGCGCCTGGAACAGCTTGCGCGGATTGTTTTCCATCGGCAGCGGCGTACTGGGCGTGCGGAAGGAAATGGTGCCTGCGTAGCTGCATCCATAGGCGCGATCGCAGGCGCCCGCACCAGCGCCCGCTTCGGTAGCCACTTCGATCGAGGGCAGCGGCGTATCCTGCCCCAGCGTTTGCGCCGCGATTTGATCAATGGTGACGCCGCCATAAGGTTCATGACTGACGCGCGGCGCGTCGCCGGTCAGCCAGGTGCCGGGTGTAATCGCATGGACGGGGCCGTAGGCGCGCTTGTTTTCCAGATTGGAGATGATGGTCAGGTGTTCCTGGTACTTGGCGAGCGGCGCCAGGATCGATTTGAGTTCAAAATCGCGGCCAATTTTATCTGGAGTCCAATTGCTCATCACCGCGCCATGCGGCACATAAAAGAAACCCAGGCGCGGCGGCGCTTTGGCGGCGGTTTGCGCCAGCGCGGTGCCCGCGGGAATCATGGCGTCGAGCAGCGGCAGGGAAACGCTGGCCAGCGCGCTGCGCAGAAAGGTTCTTCTGGGGAGATGTTTCTTGGTCAGGTACTGCTTGCTTGAATACATGGCGGTTCTCCTGTTTTGTACGGATTTTTGTACTTATCGGTCAACGAGCACCCACTACGACGTTATCCTTTGGAGCAGCCTCTGGCACCGCCATCAGTTGAAACTGATCACTGGCGATGATGCCGGCGATGATGGCGGAAAAACGATAATCGTTGGCGGCAGCCTGGCGCACGATGGCGCGCACGGCGGGCATGTCCTGCGCTTCGATGCCACGGCCAATGGCGTACAGCAAAAGCTTTTCGGTCAGCACTTGCGCAAATTGATCGGGCCGCGCCACCAGCGCCGCGCGCAGATCGTTTACGCCTTGAATTGGTTTGCCGCTGGCGAGGCGGCCACTCGAATCAATCGGAATATTGCCCGCGTCGCTGTCGCGCTCGCGCCATTGGCCGATGGCGTTGAAGTTTTCGAGCGACAACCCCAGCGGGTCCATCACGTCGTGACAGCCCGCGCAGGCAGGATTGTTGCGATGCTTGGCCAAGCGCTCGCGCACGGTGAGCGCTACCGTGGCGCCTTCGGGCGTTTCGGGAAACGCTTCCACGTTTGGCGGCGGCGAGGCGGGCGGCACGCCCATGAAATTTTCCATGATGAAAGCGCCGCGAATCACCGGCGTGGTGCGGTTGGCATAGGAAGTCACCATCAACACCGCACCTTTGCCAAGCAGGCCGTAGCGTTCCGGTTGCGGCAGCGTGACCTTGCGGAATTGATCACCCTGCACGCCGCCGATACCGTAATGCCGCGCGAGGTCTTCGTTGAGGAAAGTGGTATTGGCGGTGAGCAGTTCGTGAATCGGCGCGTCGCGTTTGAGCAAATCCCCGGCAAACAGGCGAATTTCATCGCGGAAGGCATCGAGAAGACCGCGGCTGTAATTGGGGAACAGTTCAGGATCGGGATTGATGTTGCTCAACTCGCGCAAGCGCAGCCACTGAAACACGAAGTTTTCCACCAGCGCTTGTGCGCGCGGATCGGCCAGCATACGCGCCACTTGCCGCTCGAGATTGCCCTCTTGGCGCAGCGCCTTGCGCGCGGCGAGATCAATCAATTCTTCATCCGGCGGCGCACTCCATAAAAAGAACGCCAGGCGCGAGGCGAGTTCGAGTTCACTGAGAGGCGCCACTGTGCCGGGTTGCGCACCAGCGCTGGGAATTTCCGCGCGGTAGAGAAATTTTGCGCTGGTGAAAATCGCCATCATGGCGTTCTTGATGCCGTTGTCGAAGTTGCCTTGTTCACGGCCCGCGGCGAAGAAACGCAGCGGCGCGTCGAGATCGGCATCGGTGATGGGCCGGCGGAACGCTTGCTTGGCGAGATTGGCGAGAATCTGCCGCGCGCAGTCGAGTTCCTGGCTGACTGCATTGGGTGTGCAGATCATCACTTTTTGGCGGCTTGCCGTGGCGATCACACCATTGGTGGCGAAGGGGCCGTTGATCTGCACACCGCGCATCCGGGCGATACGATCCATGCCACGATCGCCGCCAAGGTTGTACAGAAATTCATCGGATTCGGCGAAGCTGCGCGCCACGAAGGCAACGCCAATCTTGTGCTTGCCGGAGCTGACGGTAATCGGAATGTTTCTGAAGCGGCCATTGATTTCGGCCACGGCGGGCGCTTGTTCTTGATCGAGTTTGCGCAGGTCTTCCCCGCCGCCGATGCTGCGGCGAAAAATTTCCTGGCCATCGAGCGTGATGATGACATCGTGCGCGTACTCCATACCCTGGGTGTAGCCCGCACTGGCCATGCCGGGAATGGTGAGCATGTAGTCGCCATCCACCGGGAATTCATGTTCCACCAAGGCGCCGCCGCGTGTGCCGAGCGGCAGGCCATCGACATGCGAACCTTGATGAGAAGAATCGACGGCGTAGAACACGCTGTCGTTGCGCGGCGCAGGGTTGCCGATGGCGCGCTCGCTGACTTCGCGCGCAGCGGCGATGTATTGATCGAGAAAGGCGGGCGATACCTTGAGCACGCTGGCGATGTTGTCGAAGCCGTCGCTGTTGTCGTCTTTGGGCAGCGCGAGCGTGGTGTCGAGTTCAACGCCGGTAATCTGCCGGATGGCATTGACGTATTCGGTGCGGTTGAGGCGATGCAGCCCGACGCGGCCTGGATCGGGGTGCGCGGCGGCGTGCGCGTCCAGGACGTTTTCGAGCGCGGTGATGAATTGCCAGCGCTGAGCTTCATCCGGTTGTTTTTGACTGGGCGGTGGCATAACGGAGCCGCGCATTTTCTTCAGCGTAAGTTCAAAGGTGGCGGCGTGTTCGGCGACTTTGCTGGGGGTGATGAGGCTGAGATCGAGGCCGCCCGCGTAGTCGTCGAGGTTATGACATTTGCCGCAGTAGGTGTCGAGCGTGTTCCACTGCGCCTGCAAGTCGCTCACGGCTGTGGCGTAGTCGGGCGTTTGAGCGGCTGCCGGGCCGACGCCGTCTATCAGCACGCCGATCAACAGGACAGCCAGGCTGATGGCCAGGGGTAGCTTGCGGGGTGAGGCGTGCATTGCTGTTCTCCTATTACTGCGTATACGTCTTTATCGCTTCGTTCTATACCGCGGCTGTCGAGACCGGGAAAACTGCCGGGGACGCTGTGAATACGTCCCTGTACGCTCGCGTTCGGCCATCCATGGCCTCAAGCGCCCCGTCAGCTTTCCCGGTCTCGACAGCCGCTAATCTGAGGCATTCGATTTTTGTGCATTCAATTTTGGTACATTCAGTTCAAATAATCCCCGGCACGGCCCTGCCTGGAATGTGATACCAAGTGCCTTTGTACAGCAAGGTCAAAAACATCTCTGGATTACCCCATTCCGCATTGAACGGCTGCATCGGATCGGTGGCGCGAAACTCGGCCAGGCTGCGGCCGGTTTTGAAAGCGTCGGCAACTTTCGTGTAGGCGTGATCCAGCATCGCGGCTTGTTGTTCGAGCTGCGTCTTGTTCAATACGCCGCCTTGCGCGGCGACGATGCGCGTGGTCTCGGTGCTCATGGCCAAAAGGCTTCGTGTGGTTTTCTGCGCGCCGCCGATCCAGCCGCCGGTGACGTAATCGAGCAGCGGATAGGCGCCAACGCTGAGCATGTCGCCCACCACCAAGACATCGGCGCTCTGGAAGCGCAGGTAGATGTCGCCGTCGGTGCTGGCTTGGCCGAGCCAGCCGTATTCGATGCGCTCGTTGCCGAGCGCCAACGTGCCGGTGTCGTAGAAGGTGGTCGTGGCCTGCGTGTCTTTGGGCAGCGGGGCGTGATCGAGGTGTTGCCATTCGCTGTAAAAATCGGCGTTTTGCCACAGGCGCGTGTTTTCGTGCGCGATGATCGGCACACCGCGCGCGGCGAGCTTTTGGTTGAGGCCGCTCTTGTCGGCACGCCAATTGGTGTTGAAGAGCGCGGCAATGGGCTTGCCACCAGTGAGGCGGTCGATGAGGGCGAGCAGCGCCTCAGCATGAGCATCGAGGCCACCGTCCACCACCACGGCGGCATCCGCGCCCACCACCACCACCACATTGGCGCCAGCGCCGCTGATCAGCGTGAGATTGCCGCCCAGCGCGGTAGTGATGAACTCGCTTTGCGCCAAGGCAGGCACGCCAAGGGCCAAGGCCAGTGGGCTCAGCGCCAGGGCTTGTATCAAGGTTCTGCGGGTGGGGGCCATGGTTACTCCGGAGGGGGGCTGCCACAGAAGAAGTCGCAACACTCTAGCACAAGGGCGAACGCGAGGAACCTTCGTGTGCTGTGCTTACGCCGCTCGAAACGCTATTTTGGACGAATCACTATTCAGGACGAGGCAACCGCGCACAAAAAAGCCGGTGAATACCGGCTTTCTTGTGTGGCTGAGGGGTGGCGCTTATTTTGGCTTGCGCACCACGAACACGAACTGGTCGGTGGAGCGGCCCAGGATGGGGCTGCTGGAGGGCAGGTCGTGCTTGTCTGCGGTGGTGCGCAGGATGTCGGAATCGGCGGTGATCTCGAAACCGGCTTTTTCGACCTGCGTGCGGGCTGCCGCGATGGGCATCCGGTGCAGTTGCTGGTTGTTGGCGCCTTCGACGCCCACGTGGTCGATGATCAGCGCCACGCCGCCCGGCTTGAGTACGTCGTAGATGCCCTTGAGGAAGGTTTGCGCGGCTTCTTCATTGCGGTTGAAGACATCGTGCAGATTGAGCGCGGTAACGGCGGCGTCGGCAGAGCCTGCTTTTATATCGCCTACGTCGGCAAACACCGGTTCGACATTGCCAAGCTGCGTGGCCAGATCGCGCTGCGCCTGGCCGTTGTTCTGTTGCAGGGCGCGCGCGCCAAACTGCGAGAGTACTTTGCCTTTGGGGCCTACCGCAGCGGAAAGCACGCGGGTAAACCAGCCGCCGCCAGCGGCGATGTCCACGACAGTCCAGCCTTCCTGCACGCCCAAAAGTTCCATCATTTGATACGGACGGCGCGCGCCATCACGTGCTTTGTCTTCCTCGGGACGGCTCGTGTCTTCCATTTTGGTCATGAAATCCGCAGGCAGCGCGTGCGCCAGATTGAGGGCGCCAAAGGTCAACAACAAAGAAAAACCAGCTTTTTTAAACATTGCGTTCATAGCAAATACTCCGTCTGAGTGAAAGAAAACAACCGTTCCCAAGGCCCGGCAAAGTAAACCAGCCCGCGTCGATACGCAAGGCAGACCGTTCGCCTTTGCGTTCATTTCACGCTCTGTTCAGGTGCCGTACGGCGGCGCCACCACAGCAATACGCAAACCAGCGCACTGGCGGCCACCATCAGCGCCGGAAACAGCACCGTGGTGAGATTGAGCGCCTCCAGCGCCACGATGGAAAGCACACTGCGCAGCGTGAAGAGCGCATAGAACAGCAGGCTTTCTTCATACGGATAGTGCCAGAGTTTGCGCAAGGTTGGGCCAAAGCCGAGCCCATCGACCAAGGAAAGTATCACCACCGACCACAGCGGGTCAGCGGTGAAGAACCAAATCGGCAGCGACGCCAGCGCGACGGCAAGAAACAGCCGATCAGCGCGCGTGACGCTGATGTCGCTCTTGAGCCATAAGGCCAGCGCTGCGACATAAATCGTGATGAGCGCCGAAACGCCGGTAGGCCAGGCGCCAACACCGCCATCAGCGGCAAGCTGCGCCAGAAACACGATGGAGGTGGTGAGGCTCCAGATCAGCCAGGAGTAAAAATGCGGCTTCACCGTACCTTGGCGGATCGCGCGCACATAAGGCACATAAGCGCCGAGGGTGAGCAGGATGGAGGCCAGACTGGCCAGGGTGTGCGACACGCAGAGGGCCTACGGCGGCACAGCAAGTGGCGCTGCGCCGCCGTGGTGCATCAGGGCTGCACGGGGGGATCGGTGTCGAAATCCACCACTTGGAAATACAGGCGCTTGGCATCAAGCAAGTGCAGACTCACGTTGTAGAACACCGTGTCCAGGTCGGCCACGTATACCGAAGGGATGGTCAGCATCTGATCGTCAGGCGAGTACAGCGCCACCTCCTGGCCGATGTCTCGCAGCGAACGGACCAGATACGCCACCACCTCAAACTCCGGCATTCCCAGCACGTAGCGCTGATTCAATTGGAATTCAAGAATCTGGCCAGCAGCGCCCATGCGCACCGGCAGTGTGATGTGACGCTTGACCAAGGCGCCAGTCGCCGTGGGCGCCGCCGCCGGCAGGCAAGGGTTAAGCTCATGGCCGGGAATGTAGGCGCGCGTGATCGTCACGAAATCGTCCAGGCTCAGGCCGTTGGGATTGCTGGTTTGGCGCAGCGGCGCTTCACCAAAGCTGCCGTTCACGCCGGAGAGATCCAGGATGTCCAAGGCTCCTATCTGGTCTATCACCGCCATGTCGGCATCGCGCACGCGGGCGAAGACGCTGAAGCCTTCGTTATTGCTGGGCCCCAGCGTCTCGCTGTTATCCGCGAGGTTGACGAACCACTGGCTGCTGGCGCTGTTGGGATCGTCAGCCGCCTTGGCCATGGCCACCGTGCCGCGGGTATTGGGCGTGGAGTATTCGTTGTCGATGGTATCGTCGGTGGGGATGGCGGAGAACAACGGCGACAGGCGAACACCGCCGCCCTGCACCACGAAATTCTTCACGGAGCGGTGAATGAAGCTGTTGTCGTAGCGGCCCAGCGCCACGTAGTGCAGGAAGTTGGCTACCGTACCGGAGGCTACGTTGGGCATCAGGTCCATGCAGAAGTTGCCCATGTTGCTCTCCATGCACACTTCAGTTGGAAAGATCTCGGCGATCCAATCAGCGGTGCACTGGTAGAGTTCGGTGTTATCGACGGCGGGAGGGTCGAGCGGTTCTTCTGCTACGTCGTCAGTGGTGTAGACGTGAAGCACTTGTACCAGTTCTTCCAGCGTCACCCCCACATCCGGATCTATCGATTCCCGCACCGGCACGCTGTTGAACTCATCACCGAGTTCATTGACAAGCGAGACAGGCAGCAATTTGCCAATGACATCCACCAGGTCCATGCCTTTGACGATGGTGGCGAATACGGTATAGCCGCCGTTTGCGGTGTCCAAGGTTTCGGAGTTGTCGGAAAGGTTGATGAACCATTCCGTGGTGGCACTATTTAGCTCGCCGTCTGGCTTGTGCATGGCCACGGTGCCGCGCGTATTGGACACGTTGAACTCATCCGCCACGGGCGCATCCTTGGGCACCTCTTCGCCCAAGAGAGGCTCATAGTAGTAGCTTCCGCCTTGAATGCCGACGCCAGGGATGGCGAGATGGATAAAGGTTTTGTCGAAGGCGCCTTTGTTGACGTAGTTGAGGAAGTTGTTGACGGTGTTGGGCGCCTCGTCACGCAGAAACTTCATGCAGAACTCGCCCATGTTGGTTTGAGCGCAGGCATAGGTCTGCGCCTGGCTGGGCAGCGCAACGAACGTGGAACTCAAGGCGAGCAGTAGAGCGAATAGTGTGGAACGTGACATGAACGCAACCAAATTTCAGAACCGGCATCGCGCCGGACACTTCAAGAACCGCTCAACGCGGCCAACCTGCCTGGGTTGACGGGCGACCCAGGAAAAGCGCGCATAGTAGCGCAGGCGGAGGGGTGGTGGCCAATGCTCAGGCAGCGCTGCGCCAAGGCGAGGCTGCCGCTAAGTAGCGCGGCGCTTGCTTGAGTACAGCATTACGCGGCAATTTCCACGTATTCGACGCGACTTGCAGGGCGAGGCAACGGAATGCCATCTTCACGCAACCCTTCAAGATGAAACGCGATGGCGTCGCGGATTTGCGTTTCGACTTCCTCGATCGTGTTGCCCGTGGCAATACAGCCCGGAAGATCTGGCACGTATGCCGAGTAGTTACCCTCGGCCTGTTCGATAACGATGGCATAACGCATGGGTGACTACCTCTTGAGGCCAGCTTGTTTGAGTATGCTGTTAAGTGTACCAGGAGCCAGATCATCACTAGGCTTGCCCGCAACAGTAACACGCCCAGGTTTGGACGCATGTTTGTACTGACGATGACTCCCTTGGGTGGCGACAAGGAACCACCCGTCATCATTGATTAGCCGTAACACTTCGCTAACTTTCATGCGATGTCCATGAAATCATCTCATTCCTTCAAATAGTGCTTCGCCGCCACCGGGCGCATCAGCGCATTGCAGAGAAGGCCCACCGCGAGCAGCGCCGCCATCAGATACATGGTGCTGTTGTAGAGCCCAGGCGTGGGGTCCACGGTGCCCGCGGGCGCCAATTCCATCAAGCGGCCAATGGTGACCGTTTGCGTTGCCACCAGTTGATCGAGTTGTTCCAGCGAGGCACCGAAACGCTGCTGAAACGCCGCAGGATCGACCTTCGCCGCCAGTTTGGCGATGGCATTGTCGGAGGCAAACTGCCGCAAGGACGTGATCGCCAGCGGGCCCACCACGCCCGCCGTGCTCCAGGCAGTCAGCAGGCGCCCATGGATGCCGCCCACGAAGCGGGTGCCGAACACGTCGGCCAGATAGGCTGGAATCGTGGCGAAACCGCCGCCGTACATGGTGAAGATCAGCATCGTGGCGGCATAGAACAGCACCAGCCACACCACCGCCGGTTGCGCGCTCACCGCGGTGGCGGCGAGCGGCACCGAGCAATAGAGAACGATGCCGAGCGCGAAGAAAATCCAATAGGTGTTCTTGCGACCAATGTAGTCCGAAGACGAGGCCCAAAAAAAGCGGCCCAGCATGTTGAACACGCTGATCATACTCACATAAGTGGCGGCAAAGGCGCCATCCACGATGCCCGGCAAGGTGGTGCCGAAAATTTCGCTCATCATGGTGCTGGCCACGCCCAAGACGCCGATGCCCGCGCTGACGTTCAAGCACAATACCAGCCAAAGCTGGTAGAACTGCGGTGTCTTCAGCGCCTCGTCGATGTCCACGTGGCGCGTGGTGATGAGCGTTTTGCGTGCCGGGTCTTCCTGCGGCGGCGTCCAGCCTGCGGGCCGCCAGCCTTCACGCGGCACGCGGTAAGAAAACGCCGCGAGCAGCATCACCGCGAAATACAGCAGCCCCAGCACTACGAAAGTCTGCGCCACGCCCACGCTGCCGGTGCCCACCACGTACACGCCTTCCGCGCCACGCACCAGCATCCCGGCCACGTCATTGGCGCCAACCACTACCACTTCCAGTTTCTGGCCCGCTTGTTCCACAAAACGCCGCCCGGCCTCGGTAATGAGATTGAGTTGATCCGCCGGCCCCAGAAACTCGGGCGCCTCGTAGAACCACTGCATCAAATAGCGCTTGAGCGGCGCACCGATGATGGCGCCGCCGCCAAAGCCCATGATGGCCAAACCCGTAGCCATGCCGCGGCGATCGGGAAACCAGCGGATCAAGGTGCTCACCGGCGACACATAACCCAAGCCCAGCCCGCAGCCGCCGATCACACCGTAGCCGAGATACAACAGCCACAACTGATGCGTAAAGATACCCAAGCTACCGATCAAATAACCGCCGCCCCAGCAGAACGCCGCCACCACGCCCACCATGCGCGGCCCCACCTGCTCCAGCCAACGGCCCGCGAAAGCGGCTGCAAGGCCAAGGAACACGATGGCCACCGAAAAGATCCAGGTGACATTCTGCAAGCGCCAGTCGTCCGCCGCGGGCGCCACGACGCCAATCATGCGCGTGAGCGCCGGGTTATAGATGCTCCACGCATACACCGAGCCGATGCACAAATGAATGGCGATGGACGCAGGCGGCACCTTCCAGCGATTGAAATCAGGGCCCGCGATGATGTGCTCTTTGGACAACAGACCTGCCATGTATTGCTCCTCTTGTTGGTGTTCTTGTGCTGTTCTTGTACTGTTCTTGTCATGGTGCGCCGCCAGTGGATCATCGTCGGCAAAGGCAAAAGAGTGGCAACGATACCGTAAAAGCCGCCCGGGCATCCGTTTATTGTGATCTGGAACAAGCTTGCCCTCTCCCACAACAGCAGCCACAACCCGTATGGCCCTGCGACTTCCGCAGGATGACAAACATGAGAGATGAGCTATTTATAGGCTCTCCAATTGCAGATTAGAGGCCAACAGACACATGCTAAGCACCACTATTAAAAATATAACCCGCGGGTTTTTGGTTTTATTACGATTAGTCTCTGTATTATTGATACTTGCCTCACCATTGCACGTGAAGGCGCAGGAAGAACCAACCACCCTCGGCGACCCATCGAGTTCGCAGCAATGTGGTTTTGAGAATATTGGTCAATTTAACATTAAAAATTCAACCATGGTTGCTAGTGTTTGTGTTTCACACAACACTTCCCTGGAAGATAAGCCTTTTCGCCTATCCTTGACACTGCGAATGTCTGAAGATGGACAAGTAATATGCTGTATTCCAGTTGATCCTGTAGAAGCAAGGCGTGAGGGAGACCATTCGATGTTTGTTTGGGAAATATCCGACCTCGATAAGGCCGCTTTTAACATTGTGATTTTTGACAACCAAGCGATAACGGTCGGCAGCTGGAAAGGGAACGATTCTCCCTTGCGGGACATTCAAAGCCTACCCAATACCAGCGAAAAAATACGGATTAGCTCCATCTTGGACTATACCGGCCAAGATAGAGATGTATATATAGCTGATCCCCCTAATAATTAGACATCCCAATCAACTCCTCAAGCGATCCCCCCACCTTGCGCCAGCGATGCTTGAGATTCGCCCAAAGCTTTTCGATAGGATTGAGGTCGGGGC
>JAIRJU010000091.1 GCA_031260485.1 Pseudomonadales bacterium
TCAAAACCACGCCGCGTCTGCGGCAGCACATGGCCGTGCTCATCCACCAGCGTCAACCCCTCCCCCGGCAGCACTTCGCCGATGCAGGTCAACGGCACCTCGCCGGCGGCGGCAAGCTCGCGGACTTCGCTGGCACAGAGCGGCGGCAGCGTGAACACCAGCTCGTAATCATCGCCAGCGCCAGCGGCCAGCGCCAGCGCCTCCGGTGCGGACAAGCACGCAGAAAGTGCTGGCGCCACCGGAATACGCGCCGCGTACACGCGCGCGCCGACGCCGCTGGCGCGCAGCAGATGCCCAAGATCGGCCAGCAAGCCATCGGAGACATCCTGCGCCGCCGAAGCTCTGCCCACCAGCGCACGGCCCAGGCGCAGACGCGGCTCGGGCCTATAGTACGCGCGCGCGAGCTGCTCCTTGAGCGGTGCATCCGCCGCGAATTCGCCGAGCAGCCAACGCAAGGCCAGGCCCGCGGCGCCGAAACGGCCCGACACATAAATGAGGTCGCCAGGGCGCGCCCCGCTGCGCAATATCGCGCAACCGCGTGGCACGGTGCCCTGCACCTGAATCGCAATCTGCAAGGGCCCGCGCGTGAGATTGCCACCCAAGAGCGGGCAGCCGTAATGCAGCGCGCTCTCGCGCAAGCCCTCGCTGAAGCCCGCCAGCCAGTGTTCATCCACACCCGGCAAGGTCAACCCCAGCATGAACCCCAGCGGCAGGGCGCCCATGGCGGCAAGATCGCTGAGATTCACCGCCAGCGCGCGGCGCGCCACTTCATCCGCAGGCGCACCCTGCAGGAAATGCACACCTTCCACCAGCACATCCATGGATAACGCCAGCTCGTCGGTAGGCGCCACGCGCAGCAGCGCGCAGTCGTCGCCAATGCCAAGGCTCACTCCCGTATGCGCGGGCGTCGCGGCAAGGCCGTCACGGTTGAAATAGCGGGCAATGATGTCGAATTCGCCGAGTGCCATTGCGCAAATGGATTGCCAGGAATGAGGAGGAGGCAATGGTAGCAAGCTGGGCTTTGGCCAGGAAGGAAGGCGCGCACGCCGCCCCCAAAAGCACCATGGCGCGTGGAGCCCACGACGGGCTGACGGGGAAGATGAATGAGGAGTTGATGGCATCATGATCAATTATGTTTTATTATTTCGTTTTCAATAATCTATTGAAGTGCGGATAATTTTGGATAAATCATGCGCCACTACCCAAGAACCAAGCTAGCTCAAGAGCTTGCAACGGCCTTGCAAGGTAACGCGCTGTTTGGCGACGCCCATAACGGCTTGTTCCTTGCCGCTCCGCGACGTACCGGCAAGTCCACTTTTCTCAAGGACGACCTCACGCCGGAACTGGAGCGCCAGGGCTTGATTGTCGTTTACGTAGATTTGTGGGCCGACCAGCGTCGCGATCCTGGAGAATTGATCGCTGACGCCATCGGCCGTGCCCTGCAATCGCATCTGGGGTGGATCGCCAAGACGGCGAAAGCTGCCGGACTGGAAAGTGTCACCCTTGCTGGTGCCCTGAAGATCGACACCAGCAAAATTGGCCGCATTGACGGTGCAACCTTGGGCGCTGCGCTCTGCGCCCTGCACGAAGCTGCTGGCAAACCGGTGGTGCTGATCATCGACGAAGCCCAGCACGCGCTTACCAGCGAGGCAGGGGAAACCACCATGGCCGCACTCAAATCTGCGCGCGATCAGATGAATGCGCCCGGCACAGTGAACTTGATGATTGTGATGTCTGGCTCTGACAGGGACAAGCTGCTGCGCTTGGTGAACAACAACAGCGCCCCTTTCTATGGCTCACAAATTCAGCGTATGCCCGTACTTGGCAGTGACTTCATTGCTCACATCGCACTGCTCATCCAACAACAGCGTCCGGATTTACTCCAGGTGGATCAAGTGACGCTGTCGCAGGCGTTCGAGCGCTTTGGACACCGGCCGCAATTCTTTTTCACCGCCTTGAATGATGCCTTGAGCCCTTTCGCCAGCATCGAAGGCCGTTTCGAGTCCGCTGTTGCTGCTGCCGCAGAACAGCGCCAGCGCGACGATCGGGCACAGATGGAATCCGAATATCTCGGTCTCAAGCCACTGGAGCGTGCCGTGCTTTGGCGTATGCTCGAACAGGAACAGCGTTTTCGTCCTTACGATGCCGAAGCGTTGCGTTTCTATCACGAGAAAACTGGACGTAAAGTCTCTGCGCAACAAGCCCAAAACGCGCTCGAAAGTCTGCGCCAGCG
The DNA here is from genome assembly GCA_031260485.1 of Pseudomonadales bacterium. GTDB lineage: Bacteria > Pseudomonadota > Gammaproteobacteria > Pseudomonadales > Pseudohongiellaceae > CAILUG01. The sequence goes on from JAIRJU010000091.1 coordinate 2,234, forward strand.
TAATCCTTCACTGGTATGGAAATCAGCACGCAGCGAATATGCGGTAGATGACGCGGCCATGCACCGCTGGTACAGCGAGTGCGTGGCGGCAGGGATTTGGCCACCAATGACGCTGGCGGCATTTCGAGATATGGCCACCGACGTGGCAAAAAACTAACCCCGCCTCAACGCCCCCACTCCACCTGACGCAACTCGCGCGCCGCTTTGTCGAGGATGCCGTTGATGTACTTATGGCTGTCGGTGGCGCCGTATTTTTTGGTCAGTTCCACGCATTCATTGATGACGACACGGTAGGGCACGTCGAGGCGCTGTGATAATTCATAGACACCAATGCGCAAAATGCCGCGTTCGATCGGATCGAGCGCCTCCATGCCGCGATCGAGATGACGCTGGTAATGCGCGTCAATCGCCGCTGG
>JAIRJU010000181.1 GCA_031260485.1 Pseudomonadales bacterium
GCAAACGCGCGCCAGGAAGGCGTGCGCTTTCTGTTCAATCGCCAGCCGCTGGCCATCATGGGTGAAAACGGCAAGGTCACTGGCGTGAAATTTGCGCAGACCCGCCTGGGCGAGCCCGATGCCAAAGGCCGCCGTGCCGCCGAGGCCGTACCAGGCAACGAACAGGTCGTGCCGGCCGACGCCGTGCTGATCGCGTTCGGTTTCCAGCCGAGTCCCGCGCCGTGGTTTGCTGATTTCGGCATCAACCTGGATAATCGCGGCCGCGTGCTGGCCGCTGCCCGCGGCAAGCATTGTTACCAGACCTCCAACCCCAAGGTTTTTGCTGGCGGCGACATGGTGCGCGGCGCCGATCTTGTCGTTACCGCCCTGTGGGAGGGCCGCCAGGCCGCTGGCGGAATTCTGGATTTTCTTGGCATTGGCTAGATCAGAGGCTTGATGAGCACATCTTTGAAGAACGACCGTTTTCTGCGCGCCTTGCTGCGCCAGGACGTTGATGTAACCCCTGTCTGGATGATGCGCCAGGCGGGCCGCTACCTGCCGGAATACCGCGCCACCCGCGCGCAGGCGGGCGATTTTCTGACGCTGTGCAAAACGCCCGCGCTCGCCTGCGAAGTGACGCTGCAACCGCTGCGCCGCTTCGCGCTCGATGCTGCCATTTTGTTTTCCGACATTCTCACCGTGCCCGACGCCATGGGCATTGAACTGTATTTTGAACAAGGCGAAGGCCCGCGTTTCCGCAAACCGGTACGCAGCGCCGCCGATGTGGACGCGCTGCGCATCGTCGATACCCAGCGCGATTTGCGCTATGTCACCGATGCCGTCGCGCTGATTCGCCGTGAATTGAACGGCAGCGTGCCGCTGATCGGTTTTTCCGGCAGCCCCTGGACCATCGCCACGTACATGGTCGAAGGCGGCGGCAGCAAGGATTTCGCCATCATCAAACAGATGATGATGGCCACGCCCGCGCTACTGCATGGGCTGCTCGATAAAGTGGCGCAGTCTGTCATTGGCTACCTCAACGCGCAGATCACAGCGGGCGCGCAGGCGGTGCAGATTTTCGACACCTGGGGCGGAGTGCTCAGCCCCACCGCCTATCGGGAATTTTCTCTGGCTTACATGAGCAAGATCATCAACGGCTTGATCCGCGAACACGAAGGCCGCCGCGTGCCGGTGATCGTCTTCACCAAGAATGGCGGTCTTTGGCTCGACGTTATCAGCACCTGTGGCGCCGATTGCGTGGGCCTCGATTGGACCATCGACATCAGCGAAGCCCGGCGCCGCATCGGTGGCAAGGTGGCCTTGCAAGGCAATCTCGATCCCTCCGTGCTCTACGCACCAGCAGAGGTGATCCGCCAAGAAGTGGCGGCGATCCTGGCGGGTTTCGGCCAGGGCAATGGCCATGTTTTCAATCTTGGCCACGGCATTCATCAGCATGTCGATCCTGAACACGCGCGCGTGTTCGTCGATGCCGTGCATGAGTTGTCGGCGCCGTATCATCGTCACGTCTGAGTCACGCTTGAAATGGCGGACCTCTCACGCTGCGCTTTTGTTGCTCTCGGCGCCAACCTGCCGAGCGCGGCGGGCACGCCGCTCACCACGCTCCAGCGCGCCGTGGACGCGCTGCGCGCGCACAGCGCCGCGCCGCCGGTGGTGTCGCCGTATTACGAATCCGATCCCAAGGATTGCCCGCCGCTGTCGCCGCGCTACTGCAACGCGGTGGTGGCGCTGTGGCCGCGTGCGGATGAAACGGCGCTGAGCCTGCTGTTGAAATTACAGCGCATCGAAGCCGATTTTGGCCGCGTGCGCAGCAGCCTCGTCAATGCCGCGCGCACGCTCGATCTCGATCTGCTCACGTTTCCTAACGCCAGTTCCAATACCACACAACTCACGCTGCCGCACCCGCGCGCGCATGAGCGCCGCTTCGTGCTCGAACCCTGGATTGCCATCGCCGGAGCAGCATGGCCGCTGCACCAGCGCACGCTGGGGCAGTGGCTCGAAGCGTGTGGCGATCCGCCGTTATTGCGCGTTATTGAAACGGATGGTGCAGAATGATGGTTTCGTCGCGGTCGGGGCCGGTGGAGATGATGGCGACAGGCGCTTCGATCTGCTGTTCGATGAATTGAATATAGCGGCGGGCGTTTTCGGGCAGGGCGTCCAAGGAGCGCGCGCCGAAGGTGCTTTGTTGCCAGCCGGGCAGCTCGACATAAATGGGTTCGAGGCTGTTGTAGGAATCGAAGTTGGTGAGGCAACTCATGGAACTGCCGCTGATGCCTTGGTAACCCACGCACACCTTCACGGTGTCGAGGCCGTCGAGCACGTCGAGCTTGGTGAGGCAGATGCCACACACGCTGTTGATGCGGATCGCCAGTTTTACCGCCGCCGCGTCGAACCAGCCGCAGCGCCGTTTGCGGCCCGTGGAGGCGCCGATTTCCTGGCCTTTTTGGAATAGATGTTCGCCAATGTCATCAAACAATTCAGTGGGGAAAGGGCCGCTGCCGACGCGCGTGGTATAGGCTTTGGTGATGCCCAGTACGTAGTCGAGGTATAGCGGGCCATAGCCGCTGCCGGTGGCGGTGCCGCCAGCGGTGGTGTTGGACGAGGTGACAAACGGATAGGTGCCGTGGTCGATGTCGAGCAGCGAGCCTTGTGCGCCTTCAAACAGCAGGTTGGCGCCTTGCTTGCGCGCGTTGTGCAGCAGGTCGATGGTGTCGCCCACCATGGGGCGGATGCGCTCGGCCATCGCCAGATGGGTATCGAGGATTGCCTGGTAGTCCTGTGCCGCCACGCCATAGTAATTGACCAGGGAAAAGTTGTGGTACTCCAGCACTTCGCGCAGGCGCTCGGCAAAGTGCTTGGCGTTGAGCATCTCGCTCAGGCGAATGCCGCGGCGCGCGGCTTTGTCTTCGTAAGCGGGGCCGATGCCGCGGCCGGTGGTGCCGATTTTGTTGGAGCCCTTTTTCAGTTCGCGCGCCTGATCGAGCGCGATGTGATAAGGCAGAATCAGCGGACAGGCGGGGCTGATCTTGAGGTTGGCGCACACCGCGATGCCTTCGGCTTCTACTTCGTCGATTTCCTGCAACAGGGCGCTGGGGGAAAGCACCACCCCGTTGCCGATGACACAGGTAACGCCCTCGCGCAGGATGCCGGAGGGCAAGAGATGCAGCACGGTCTTTTTGCCGCCGATCACCAAGGTATGGCCCGCATTGTGGCCGCCTTGGAAGCGCACCACGTGCGCGGCTTTTTCTGTCAGAAGATCGACGATCTTGCCTTTGCCCTCGTCACCCCATTGTGTGCCGAGCACTACTACGCTTTTACCCATGTGATTGCCTTGATGAATGCTTGGTCTGTATCGCCAAAATTTGTATTGCTGAAGTCTGTACTGCTGAATTCTGTACTGCTGAAGAATAGCCGCTGAGAATTCACGTGATCATGTCGAGGTGCCAGGCGCCGTCGGCGCTACGCCGCAGTAGCGCGGTGCAGCCTTGCGCGCGCGCGCTGGCAGGATCGTCGTCGAAGCCTTGTACTACCGCGTTGCCCTGCGCGCGCAATTGTGCCACTTGCCGTGCCAGCGCGGCATCGCCGCCAGCGGGCGCATAGATGCGCGTGGCGCTACTGAAATCGCGGCTGCTGAGCCGCAGCAGGGTTTTCAGGTCGGCATCGAAACCGGTGGCGGGGCGGGCGCGGCCAAAGACCTCGCCGATGGCGTCGTAGCGGCCACCGTTGGCGATGGCTTCGCCGTGGCCGCTGACATAGGCCGAGAAGATCACGCCGGTGTGATAGTCATAGCCGCGTTGCTCGCACAAATCGAAATACAGCGCTTGCTCGGGGAATTCCACGCCGAGCCGCGTGGCGATCGTTTCCAACGGGTGCAGCGCGCCCTCGAGCGCCTCGCGCAAAGGCGCTGGCAGCGGGTTGAACAGCGCGCGGGCGCGGTGCAGGGTGCTGGCATCGCCGTGCAGGGTTGGCAGTGCCTTGAATACAGGCACGAGAGCAGCGGGAACGGCCGCGCCTTGAAGCAGGTGATCGAGATCGGCGGTGGCCTTGTTTTGCAGTGCGGCGAACAGTCTACTGCTCAATTCCGCAGGCAGCGCCGCGGCGCCGAGCAGTTGCCGGCAAAGCTGGTTGTGGCCGAGTGTCAACAGTACCTGCTCGACACCCGCGATGCGCAAGGTGCGCAGCAACAGGCCAATGACTTCGACATCGCTGTCGCTGCCGCCGTGGCCGTAGAGTTCAGCGCCGACCAATTGCGGGCAGCGTGAGCCGAGCGGACCGCGTGGGCGCGTGTGCAGCACGCTATCGGCGTAGCACAGGCGCGAAATGCCGGCGCGTTGCAGAACGTGCGCGTCGATGCGCGCGGCTTGCGAGGAGATGTCGGCGCGCACGCCCATGGTTTTGCCGCTGAGCTGGTCCACCAGTTTGAAGGTGCTCAGTTGCAGTTCCGCGCTGGGCAGAATCAGCAGCGAATCGAGGAACTCGATCAGCGGCGTTTTGATGAGTTCATAGCCAAAGCCCTGGTAAAGATCGAGGATTTCGCGGCGCAACTGTTCCAGATGATTGGCGAACGGCGGCAGCATTTCATCAACGCCGTCGGGCAGCAGCCAGCGATTAGCCTGGGTGGTCATGGAATCGTAAAGCCTGGGTTGGCCCGTGTGGGCGGGTGAGCGTTGATGGCGTGGTTGTTGATAGCGTGGTTGTTGTTGATGGCATGGCTGTCGATGGCATTGCCGATATAGCGTTCTTGATGGAGTGGATGAATGCCGTTATCAGGGTTTGGCGCTACCGTTCTTCAGGTATTTGAAGAAATCGCTGTCTGGGGAGAGCAGCAACAGGTCGTCTTTGTTGCCAAGGCTTTCGCGGTAAGCGTTCAGGCTGCGGGTGAAATTGTAGAACTCTGGATCCTTGCTGAACGCCTGGGCGTAAATGGCGGCGGCTTCGGCATCGCCTTCGCCGCGCAGGCGTTCGGCATCGCGGTAGGCTTCGGCTTCGATGATGGTCTGCTGGCGGTCGGCGTCGGCGCGGATGCCTTCGGCGATTTCCAGGCCCGTGGAGCGCAGTTGCTGGGCTTCTTCCTGGCGTTCGGTATTCATGCGCAGAAACACTGAATCGCTGACGTTGTCAGGCAGGTCGATGCGCTTTACGCGCACGTCCACCACTTCGATGCCGAGTTCTTCCAAAGACGTGCGGTTGAGGTTCTGCGTGATCGTGGTCATCAAAAGATCACGCTCGCCAGCCACTACTTCATGCACGGTGCGCACACCAAACTGGTTGCGTAGCGCGGTGTTGATACGCTGCTGTAGCAGGCTGTCGATACGGGATTCATCGCCGCCGGTGGCGGTGTAAAAACGCGCGGTATTGGCCACGCGCCACTTGGCGAAAGAATCCACTTCCAGATAATTTTTCTCGGCGGTCAGGTAGCTCTCGGTGTCGATGTCGAGCGTTTGAATACGGCCATCGAAACGGCGCAGCGTGTGCACGCCGGGAAGTTTGAAATGCAGCCCTGGTGCAATGTCGCTGTTGGTGACTTCACCGAAGGTGAGCAGCACCGCTTTGTCGATTTCGCGGATCACGTACAGGCAGTTGGGCAGCACCAGAATTGCGGCGGTCAGCAAAAACAGGGGAAACAGGCTGGTAGTTTTCATCAGCGGGTGGCTCCACGAACAGGGGCGGGGCGGGTTGGCGAGTTGGGTGTGATGGTAGTGCCCTGGGTTTGCGGCGTGACCGTGATGCTGGGCACATCGGTGGGCGGGCGCCGCGCATTTTGCAATAGTTGATCGAGTGGCAGGTACATCATGTTGTTGCTGCCTTGCACATCCACCAGCACTTTCGAGGCGTTGCTCAGAATGTCTTGCAGCGTGTCGATATAGAGGCGCTCGCGCATTACCTGCGGCGCTTTTTGGTATTCCACCAGCAACTGTTCAAAGCGCTGCGCTTCACCTTGCGCCTGCGCCACCACCTGTTGGCGGTAGGCATTGGCGTTTTCGCTTTGACGGAGGGCGTTGCCGCGCGCCAAGGGCACGACGCGGTTGGCGTAGGCGCGCGCTTCGTTTTGGGACGATTGGTTGTCTTCGCGCGCCTTGATGACATCGTCGAACGCGGCGCGCACTTGCCTCGGTGGCAGCGATTGGGCAATGTTCACCTGGCTGACGCTGATGCCGGTACCGTAATTATCCAGGTAGCGCTGCAAGCGTTCGCGCGCGTCCTGCGCCAGCACTTCGCGGCCATTGGTGATGACGGTATTCATGGCGGAACCGCCCACCACATGGCGGATGGCAGACTCGGCGGCTTCGATCAGGCTGACTTCCGGCGCTTCCACTCGCAGATAGTAATTGCGGGCGTTGGTGATCTGGTACTGCACGGTCATGGTGATGTCGACGATGTTGTCGTCCTGGGTGAGCATGGTGCCGGTGAAGCGTTGGTCGTAGATGCGGGTGACGTTGATTTTGGTGACTTCATCAATGAAAGGCGGGTTCCAGCGCAGGCCGGGCTCCACCACGCCGTCGAGCGCGCGGCCCAGGCGCAGCACCACACCGCGTTCCTGCTCATTCACGGTGTAGACACCGGAGCCGGCCCAGATCAAGCCAATGATGACGATCACGCCGCCAAAGAGGCCACGGCCAACACCGCCGCCGGTGTTGTTGCCATTGTTGTTATTGGAATTGTTATTAGGGTTGTTATTGGAATTGCCGCCGGAACCACCAGACTTGCCGCCGAACATACCCGACAACTTGCGCAGCGTATCGTTGATCGCGGCATCGAGATCGGGTGGCCCTTTGTCTTTTTTGCCGGAATTGTGGTTGCCCGAACCCCAAGGATCGTGCTTGCGATCATCACCATCTGGTTCGTTCCAGGCCATGTGTACTCCGGGTGTTAAGTGATTGATTGTGTTGCTATGCGCAGCGCTTACGGCGCTTGAGCGTACAGCTTACGGCGGGGGCGGATTTTAACGGATTTGGTGGGTTAATCCCAGATCGGATGCCACAGCAATACGGTAGTCTGTGACGAAACGTGGCCAGTCCACATGTTCCACCAAGTCGATGTCCGCGATTACCTTGACCTTTTTTCCGGCGCGATCGAACAGGGCGACATTCTGTGCGGGGTAATTGTTGCGCGATGGGTAGAGGACGCCATCGAATAGCGGTATCCCATTTTTGCGCATCGCATGTACCTGGGTAGACACCTGCTGCGTATAAGCGTAGTCGCGGGCCACCAACTGCTCCAGGTTCAAGCCAAAGACTCCGGCCATCACGCCTGTGGCCGTGAGGTCGGCAAGGCACAGTGCTTCCAGCACCCCTACTGCGCGCACCATTCTGCGTTGAATTTCTTGCTGCATGACCAGGCGCGTGGCATCGGCAAGCCACCGGTGCTGGTGGAAAATCGACTCCATCAGCGCCGTGGCAAGATCACGCCCCAGGTAGAGCACACCAAAATCCCGTTTGGGGGCGTCATAGCGGTTGACGCCGTTACAGCCGAAATGCAGCGGCTCATTGCGATAGGCGACACGGCTCACGTGCTGAAGCAGACCGCCCGCGTCGATGCGGAACGATGGCAAGGTCATGCTCATCTGTTCAGTGAATGCCCAGGATGTTGCATACCACGTTGGCCATGTCATCAATCGTGCTTGCTGTCACCGCATTCACCGGAGCACGTCCACCCAAGCTTTCGAGCGGTTCGGATAGGGCATGGTAGAGCGTCCAATGGTCGATTCCAGCGGCCTTTTGCAGCACGGATTGCGTCAATTGTTGCTTGACCGGATCAAGCTGCCAATCGGGCAGTTTTTGGCCACGCGGTCCGACACTCAGCGCCAGTAGCCGGTGCGCGTCGATGTCCTTGTAGATTTGCTGGCGCGACTTGTTGGCCAGATGGGCAAACGCTGGCAATGATAAGTTGTGCGGCTGTTTGAAAGACGCCAGCAGCGCCGCGCGGCCTCGCTGGATGTCGGTTTTTTCTGGCACCCAGCGAGTGCTAGCGTGCAAGGCTGCGGCCTTGCGTGCGAGCGCTTGCTCTGTTGTTGCCTCCGACAGCACGTCCAGAGATGGCGGAAGATCAACAGCCTCCACGCTGTCATGCAAAAACTCCTGTAACTCTGCCGCAAAGGTTCCTAGATCGTGGATTTCGATACTGGAGGAAAAGCGGCGCACGATGTCATCCGCCCGGATGAGAGGTAAGTGCTCGGAGATGAATTCAATCGTCTTGATCATGGTTGGCTCCAGTGGCCAGGGGTTGGAGCAAATTATTCTCCTTTGTCGCTATTGTCAACTATGTAATTTGCGTAGTCTCCGGCGCCACCAGGGTTTGAGTAACACCATCCTCCGCAGGGAGCGTATAGCTGATCCCCCTAATAATTAGACATCCCAATCAACTCCTCAAGCGATCCCCCCACCTTGCGCCAGCGATGCTTGAGATTCGCCCAAAGCTTTTCGATAGGATTGAGGTCGGGGCT
>JAIRJU010000186.1 GCA_031260485.1 Pseudomonadales bacterium
AGCCCCGACCTCAATCCTATCGAAAAGCTTTGGGCGAATCTCAAGCATCGCTGGCGCAAGGTGGGGGGATCGCTTGAGGAGTTGATTGGGATGTCTAATTATTAGGGGGATCAGCTATAAGCGCCTGCTCGCCATCGCAGGAAAGCGCGCCCGCACCCACGAGCGCGATCCCGCGCTTGACGCAAGGGCTAGATCGCCTCGAAGACGGCAGCGTAAACCTCGGTCCATTGCCCGGCGCGATGGGGTTTTGGACCGCGGTCAACGGCAGGCTCGTCAACGATCCCAATAACTACGAGGCGGGCCGCCGGGCCAACACTGCGCGCATCGACATCGAGAACGCCCCGCTCCAGCCCTGGACCCTCGCGCTCACCAATCACCGCCAGGATAACTACATCGCAAGCGAGCCTTATACCCGCTGCAAACCGGCTGGCGGCCCGCGCCAAATCATGTCGCCCTATGGCTTTGAAATCGTGCAGATGCCGGAAATTCAGCGCATCTACATCCTCACTGTCTCCAATGCGATGAGCTACCGCACCATCTACATGGACGGTCGCGCTCACCCGCAGGAGATACTGCGCCCCACCTATCTGGGCCACGCCATCGGCCACTGGGAAAAAGACACGCTGGTGGTGGATACCGTGGGCTTCAGCGAACGCTCCTGGACCAACCGCGACGGCTTGCCCACCACCGATCAGCTCCACCTGATCGAGCGCTTCACGCGCAACAGCGCCACCACCATGGACTACACCGTCACGATCGACGATCCCGGCGCCTACACGGCACCATGGACCACCGGTTTCGGCCTGGAGTGGAACCCCGACGTGGAGGTATTCGAATACATCTGCCAGGAAAACAACGTCTCTCCCGATTCAATGATCGGCGCGGGCCGCAGCAGCCTCATCGTGCCTTAGTCGCGCTTCAGAGCGTTTGAAGATGAAACAGTCCTCAGCAGCAAATTTGGCGCTTCTTCTGCTCATCGTTGGTTGGTTTCTGGCGTTCTATGGCCTCGTGTCACAAATGGGCGATCCAGCGCCCTCTGTTTCGCGCGAGCAAATTCAAGCGGCTTACCGCCTGTCACACGCCGTATTGTGTCGTCAGATAGATGCGCAGGAACGCGCATCTATCAATTTTCCCTTTATTTATAGCTACTTATGACATCTACTCCGCTGCTCGCTGGAACACACTGTTGGCGTGGATTGGCATGTTTTGGCGATGGGATTACCCCAAAATTACACCAAGAAAAAAGCCCGGAAACTGGCGCATAGCTCGGCGTATGGCAGCGTACTTTGATGATGTTTGCCGCAGCTTTCCAAAGTACGCTGCCATGCTAATCACACCTACGCTCGGGCACGATGGCGCAGGTTGTTTAGTTCGCTGCCACTGAGGCATCGTCACACTGTTTTCAACTGGACTACACCGATGCCGTTTGAGCCTTCCGACTTCTACCGCACCGCCTTGGCAGCACTGCATCAGGAATTGCTGGCCAGTCCGATTACTCATGCCTACCTCAATGGCATCGGCATACGGCTTGATGGCTCTGAACTGTTGCCCGATGACCACTTCGAGTTGTCGTTGGGCATCGTTTCCACGGTCGAGTTCGCGCATCTGTTCTCGGTGTTCGATGACAGCCGCGTCCATCAGCAGACACTCAAGGAGTCTGCGCACAACGCCCCGCCCGGTGTGTATTTCACCGTCATCAACAATCGCGTCATCCAGCCACCCCTCAAGAACCGGCTCGGCATCTACAGAGATTCCAGCGGCGTCGCCGATCTCTTTATCGACGGTTTGTTCGTCGATCACTATTTTCTGAACGAGCACCATACCCCGCCCATGTTGGGCACCATTGCCTTCGCGCTGTGCGCGATCACGGCACACTTGGCAAAGCTGTCTCAAATCTCGCTGGTGGCTGCTGGCGGGCGCGGATTCGATGGTCGCTACATCGGTTACAAGGTATGGCCCAAGTTTGGCTTCGATGCGCCGTTGGAGCCGCACGAGGTTTCGCACGTTCCGGGTTTGGCCCACTGCAACAGTGTTCAAGAGGTGATGGCCGTTGATCCGGCTTGGTGGGAACGGCGCGGTAGCCAGCGGGTGATGACCTTTGACTTGACCGCAGGCAGCGCCTCCTGGCAGAAACTGCTATCCTACGTTGACAGAAGGCTTTCTGAAGGAAGGCACCCATGAGCGAAATCGCCACCCCCAAAAAATCCACCAAGTTGCCGCAGAAAACGGCGGTGGCTGGTCGCGTTTTCAAAATATCGCTTGAGGGAGTTCCCCCGGTCGATGCTCGCATGTGGGAAAAAATAAAAGCCGCTGCGAGAACGCCACGCCCAAACCAACCGTATCCGGCATACCCGGAAATCATCGACGTGCCTGCAACGTCGCGCTGATTTTTGCCGCGCCAAAGCAAAACCCGCCAATCGGCGGGTTTTGCTTTTCTACGGTTGGCGCACAAGCGCGGGGTCATGCCTGTTTGTTCCCGCCGCCCTTCCTGAACCCTCGATCCCCTGCCATGAACGCTTCCAGCATGTGCGGGATCAATGTGGCCGCATCGACCGCTTCACCATACGCCTGCGCGTGTAGCGCGGCGTATTGGTCGAGGTCGGCTTTCAAGGTGGCCGGACACGCAAAGGTCATCTTCGTGGATTCCAGTTTCGGCAGCGGCCCCAGGCGCAGCTTTTTGGTCGTGCTCATCGTGTAATCCCCCGGTTGAAGAACAAGGGCTGATAAGGCCGCAGCACCAGGTCACGATTGACGATGATGCGAACCGGCAAGACGGGCCGCTCGGTCAGGGTCGGCTGGATGTTCATGTTGCGGCGGGTCAGTTCCTGACCGACTTGATTGACACTGCTCTGCAAGCTGTCTTGCCCTGCAATGATGATCCGATTGCCGTTCTGCTGATTCTGTGGCGCGGCCAGTTCGGCGGCGACGCCCAGCAAGGTCGTCATGGCCGCGCCGGCGACGATGCGGCCCCAGTGGTAGTCAACGTCATCTTCAAGGCCGGCATAGCCTGCGGGGTCGGTGCCTGCGAGGTTGTCGAGCGTGAGCGAGGACGTATCCGGCAGGATGATCCGGTTCCACACCACCTGCACGCGACTTTGCCCAAAGGCCACATGACTGTTGTACTTGCCGAAAATGCGCGAACCCTGCGGGATCAGAAGATACTTGCCCGTGGCCGAGTCGTAGACCGGCTCGGTCACGGTGCCGATCACGTCGCCCGGTAGATCGGACTTGATGCCCGTCACCAGCGCCGCCGGGATCACCGTCCCGGCCATCACCTGATAGGGTGACGCCGGCATTTGCAAATTGCCGGAATTACGGGTTTGCGTAGTTCCGGTTTTCTGGAACGCCTCTTTCTGGTCTTGCCGGTTCTGCACGGCGGTCGGGTCGGCGGGCTGGGCCACCGTTGAGTTCGGCCCGGCGGCTTGCGGGTCGAAGCCCGCAAGGCTGGAACCCGATGCCTGTGCCGCCGATGCGGTTTGCGCGGGCGCGGCGGCCTTGGCCTGATTGCTTGACCGGAAGAATACCGATGACGCTGCGGCCGCTTCGGCCTCCTTATGCAGCGCATCGTTGGGATCGCGGCCCGGTTGCGCATAGTTGAACACCACTGGCGATTGCGATTTCACGATGGCCGGCCCCAGGTCGCCCGGCAACGGCGGCCCCAATTCCGGCACCTTGGGCGGCAAGGGCTGCGGCAGCTTCGAGTAATCGGCGGGAAGC
>JAIRJU010000202.1 GCA_031260485.1 Pseudomonadales bacterium
GGCCCCGAAAGCACCTGGCTCGGGGACGAGCGCTACACCGGCGAACGACAGCTCGCTCCGGCGCTGGGCGCGGTGCAGATGGGCCTGATCTACGTCAACCCGGAAGGGCCGAACGGCAATCCCGATCCGCTGGCCTCGGCGCGCGACATCCGTGAAACCTTCGCGCGCATGGCGATGGACGACGAAGAAACCGTCGCCCTGATCGCGGGCGGCCACACCTTCGGCAAGACGCATGGCGCGGGCGATGCCGCACTGGTCGGTCCAGAACCAGAGGCGGCGCCGCTCGAACAGCAAGGCTTGGGCTGGGTCAGCAAACACGGCTCGGGCAAGGGCGGCGACACCATTGGCAGTGGCCTGGAAGTGACCTGGACATCGACGCCCACCAAATGGAGCAACAACTTTTTCTGGAATTTGTTTGGCTACGAATGGGAACTGACCAAGAGCCCCGCCGGCGCCCAGCAGTGGCAGCCCACGCATGGCGCCGGCGCAAACTCGGTGCCGGATGCGCACGACAAAACCAAACGTCACGCCCCCGCGATGCTGACCAGCGATCTGGCGCTGCGCTTCGATCCTGCCTACGAAAAAATCTCGCGGCGCTTTTACGAGAACCCGGATGAGTTCGCCGCGGCCTTCGCGCGCGCCTGGTTCAAACTGACCCACCGCGACATGGGCCCGCTTGCGCGTTACCTGGGCCCGCTGGTGCCGCAAGAAGCCTTGATCTGGCAAGACCCGATTCCGGCGCTGAATCATGAGTTGGTCAACGCCCAGGAGCTTGTGGCCTTGAAGGAGAAACTGCTTGCTTCGGGGTTGACGGTTGCCCAATTGGTCGCCACGGCCTGGGCCTCCGCCTCGACCTTCCGCGGCTCCGACAAACGTGGCGGCGCCAGTGGCGCGCGTATCCGGCTGGCACCGCAGAAGGATTGGGAGGTCAATCAGCCCGCCGATCTGGCGCAGGTGCTCGGCAAACTTGAGGCAATCCGCCGCGAGTTCAACACGGCGCAATCTGCTGGAGCGAAGCAAATCTCGCTAGCCGATCTGATCGTGCTGGGCGGTGGCGCCGCCATCGAAAAAGCCGCGCAAGACGCTGGCGTGAATATCGTGGTGCCGTTTACGCCGGGGCGTATGGATGCCACGCAAGAGCAGACGGATGCGGCATCCTTTGCGCCGCTCGAACCGCTTGCTGATGGCTTTCGCAACTATTCACGCAACTATTCACTCAACTACTCGCGCGACTCGCATGAGCAGGGGCGCGGCAGGCAAGGCGCGTCGCTGGAAGAGCAGTTGGTGGATCGGGCGCAATTGCTGACGCTCACCGCGCCCGAAATGACCGTGCTGGTCGGCGGCTTGCGGGTGCTGGGCGCCAATGCGGGCCAGTCCACGCATGGCGTCTTCACCCTCAAGCCACAAATGCTGACCAATGACTTCTTCATCAATTTGCTCGACATGGGCACGCAATGGCAGCCGAGTGCGAGCGGTGATGGCGTGTACGAAGGTCTCGATCGTAACACCGGTGAGCGCAAGTGGACGGCCACCCGCACCGATCTGATTTTCGGCTCGCATTCGCAGTTGCGTGCGCTGGCGGAAGTGTATGCCAGCCATGATGCCAAGGAGGCGTTTGTGCAGGATTTCGTCGCGGCGTGGACCAAGGTGATGAACCTCGACCGCTTCGAGCTTGCAGCGCAGTGAAGGTACTGATGCCGTTCGCCAAGCATCGGTTGTACAAGCCACGGGAATTTACCCGGTTATTTCAATCCACTCTGGAGGAAGCTATGCGTAAGACTATCAATATGCGTAAAACAACCAGTACGTATAAAACGACCAGTACATATAAAACAACCAGTACGTATAAAACAATCAGTACGTATAAAACAATGGGCATGAATACGTTGAGAGCAGCGATATTGGCCATTGCCGCCTCGACGCTGGCCATAACGGCGTGTGCGCAGCCCGGCACCGCGCCAGATCAAGCCGCCGCCAAAGCCATGACGAACCAGGATTGGTGGCCCAATCTGCTCGATCTTTCCGCGCTGCGTCAGCACGCGCCGCAGTCGAATCCCTATGGCGCGGATTACGATTACGCCAAGGAGTTCAACTCGCTCGATTTGGCCGCCATAAAGAGCGACATCGATACCGTGCTGACCACCTCGCAGCCCTGGTGGCCGGCCGATTACGGCAATTACGGCCCGTTTTTCATTCGCATGGCCTGGCACAGCGCGGGCACTTATCGCACGCTCGATGGCCGTGGCGGCGGGGAAGGCGGCGAACAGCGCTTCGAGCCGCTCAATTCCTGGCCGGATAACGTCAATCTGGACAAAGCGCGCCGCTTGCTGTGGCCGATCAAACAAAAATATGGCCGCAAGATCTCCTGGGGCGATCTGATGGTGCTGGCGGGCAATGTCGCGCTGGAGAACATGGGTTTTAAAACGCTCGGTTTTGCCGGTGGCCGTGTCGATGTCTGGGAACCCGATCTGGTGTTCTGGGGCCCGGAAACCAAGTTTCTGGCCACCAGCGATGGCCGCCTCGACAGCGAAGGCAAGCTGCAAGGCCCGCTGGCCGCCACCCAGATGGGCTTGATCTATGTCAACCCCGAAGGCCCCGGCGGCAATCCCGATCCGCTGGCTGCCGCCCGCGATATCCGCGATGCCTTTGGCCGCATGGCGATGGATGACGAGGAAATCGTGGCCTTGATTGCCGGCGGGCATACCTTCGGCAAGGCGCACGGCGCCTATGCGCCGGGCGACTGCGTAAGCGCCGACCCTGCGGGCGCCGATGCCGCGCAGCAGGGCCTGGGCTGGGCCAATAGCTGTGGCAAGGGCAATGCCGAAGACACTGTTTCCAGCGGCCTGGAAGGCGCCTGGTCGGCGAATCCGGTGGCCTTCACCACCCAGTTTCTGGACAACCTCCTGGGCTTCGACTGGGTGCAATCGCGCAGCCCCGCTGGCGCTATTCAGTGGGTGCCGAGCGATCAGGAACGCCGTCAAATCGTCCCCGATGCGCATCGGCCCGATGTACGCCATGCGCCGATCATGTTCACCACGGACCTGTCCTTGAAAATGGATCCGGCGTTTCTCGCCATTAGCCAGCGCTTCCAGCAGAGCCCCCAACTCTTTGCCGACGCCTTCGCCCGCGCCTGGTTCAAACTCACCCACCGCGACATGGGGCCGAGCGCGCGCTACCTCGGCAAGGACGTGCCCGCGCAGGCCTTTATCTGGCAAGACCCGCTGCCAGCCGCGCCCGCGGTGGCCATCGACGCGCAGGACATCACGCAACTCAAAGGCAAG
>JAIRJU010000243.1 GCA_031260485.1 Pseudomonadales bacterium
GCATCGTTGAACTTGAAGGCGTGCTCCAGCTCATCCATCACCGCGCGGTCGGCCTCGATGTTCAGGCACAGGTAATGCGCCTTGGCGAGTTTGCCGATCTGGTAGGCCAGTTGACGGCGGCCCCAGTCTTCTTCGCGGTGAATCTTGCCGCCACCGGCGGCAATCATGCCCTTGTAACGCTCCAGCATGGCTGGAACCTGCTCGCTCTGATCCGGGTGGATCAGCAAAATGATTTCATAGTGACGCATCAACGCTCCTTGTGGATGGGAACCTTGGCCGATGCGCCTGTGAATGGCTCACCTCCAAAGGCAAAAGCCGCCTCCGGCGTCAGATCGGGGTGCGGCAAGGGAACCGAAGATTATAAACCGGCTTTTACTTCAGCCGAGTCAGGCGATCTTTGCCGGCTTGCGCGGCTTCGGACTGCGGGTAGGTTTTGAGCAGCGACTCCAGCGTGGCGCGGGCGGCGCGGGTGTCTTTCAACTCGATCTGGCAGTTGGCAATCGACAACATGGCCTCGGGGGCGCGCTGGTGGTTGGGCGCTGCCGTGAGCAAGGCGCGGAAGTTGGTGATGGCTTCGCGGTAGTCGCGCGTGGCGTATTGGGCGTTGCCCAGCCAGAACAGCGCCGACGGCGCAGTGCTGCTGCGCGGGTAGCGCTTGACGAAGTTGGCAAAACCGTTTTGCGCCGCCCTGAAGTCGCCCGCACGGAAGGTCGCCAGCGCGGCGTCGTATTCCTGCTTTTCGGAGCCTGTCGCAGCCTTGACAGGTTCGGCGGGCGCGGCAGGGCTACTGTCGGGGGGACCATCGGCAGGCTGTGCGGAAGTGTCAAGCTTGTTCAGGCGGTCATCCAGCGTTTGTTGCAGGGTGGTCTGGTTGCGCTGTACGTCGGCGAGATCGTGCGCGAGTTGCTCTGTCTGCCCGCGCGCCTGCGCCAATTCGGTGCGCAGCGATTCGATCTGCTGCTGCAACTCCATCATGCTGCGGCGCTGTTGTGTGTTTTCGTCGACTAGGCGATTTTGCGCGGTGACAGCCTGGTCGAAGCGTTGGCGCAAATCAAGGATGGCGCGGCGCGCCTCGTCGTCACCGCCAAACAGTTGCGCCTGTGCGCCCTGGGCTATCACCAGCGCAACGGCGGCAGCCAACACGCGGTGCAGCGTGATCTTGTACATCGCCATATTCGCTTCAGCGGTAGCGCAGTTCGACGCGGCGGTTTTGCGAATACGCCTCTTCGCTATTGCCGGACACCGTAGGCTTTTCCTTGCCGAAGCTGACGGCCTCCAACTGCGCATCGCTGACACCGACCAGCGTCAGCGCACGGCGCACGGCCTCGGCGCGTTTCTGGCCTAGGGCCAGGTTGTATTCACGGCTGCCGCGATCGTCGGTGTGGCCTTCGAGCGAGACGTTGCGGTTGCGCCGGGATTGCAGAAAGCGCCCGTGCTGATCGACCAGACCCTGGTATTCAGGCTTGACGACGTAGCTGTCGAAGTCAAACAGGATCACGCGGCCCACGCTCGCCGGCCCCTGCGCGTCATTGCCGGCAGCGTTACCAGCGTCGACTCTGCTCAGATTGCTCTCCGAGCCTTGTGTCGTCACGCCAGTGCCAGTACCGGTACCAGATGCACCTTCGGCAGATTCGTCGAGTTTCACCTTGGAAGAGCCGCAACCCGCCAGTACCACGGCCAGGGCAGCCGTCATCAGATAACGCTTCATCATGTCTTGCTTACTCCTTAAAAAACGTTCACGAACAATGCAACTAACGTTGATACGGACCCCACGCGGGCTCACGGATGTCGCCACTCTGCCCCGCCAGACGAGCCTTGATTTTGCCGTTGACGGTGGTGGTCATCAGTGCCTCGCGGCCATCCTGGCGGGTGGCGTAGACGATCAGCCGCCCATTGGGGGCAAAGCTGGGGCTTTCATCGTCGGCGGTTTCGGTCAGCGGGGTGACTCTGCCGGAGGCCAGTTCCATCAACTGCAATTGGTAACCGCCGGTGCGCGAGATATAGGCCAGCCAGCGCCCGTCCGGACTGATGGCGGGCGAGACGTTGTAGTTGCCATTGAAGGTGATGCGCTGCACCGCGCCGCCGCCAACTGACGTACGGTAGATCTGCGGTGCGCCGCCACGGTCGCTGACGAAGTAGATGGCGCTGCCGTCGGGCGAGAAGGTGGGTTCGGTGTCAATGCTCTGCGACTGCGTCAGGCGCCTGGGCTCGCCGCCGCTGGCGCTGATGAGGTAAAGCTGCGAGACGCCATCGCGCGTCAACGTCAGCGCCAGGCTGCGGCCATCGGGCGACCACGCCGGGGCGCTGTTGGAGCCTTTGAAGTTGGCCAGCAGCCGCCGCTTGCCGTTGGCGATTTCGTGCACATAAACCACCGGCTTGCGCGATTCAAACGACACGTAAGCCAAATGGCTGCCATCGGGCGACCAGGAGGGAGAAATGATCGGTTCGGAACTGGTCAGCGCCGCCTGCGCGTTTTCTCCATCGGCGTCGGCCACCCACAGGATATGGCGATTGCCGGCCTTGGTGATGTAGGCCAGGCGGGTGGAAAACACGCCTTTTTCGCCGGTCAACTTCTGGTAAATCTGGTCGGCGATGCGGTGCGCGGCCAGCCGCAGATCGGCCTGCGGCACGGCGTAGCCCTGGCCGCCCAGGTCTTGATCGCGCACCACGTCCCACAGGCGAAAGCGCACGTCCCAGCGGCCATCGGCCAG
>JAIRJU010000029.1 GCA_031260485.1 Pseudomonadales bacterium
CATGCCGGGGCTGCGTACGAAGGCGACGTCAGCGGGGAGCTTCTTCACCCAGGCTTCGAGCAGCGGTTCGAAGGCGTAGCAGTGGGGGCAGCCGTACCAGAACACCTCGGTAACTTCGATCTTGTCGGGATCGGCGGTACGCACGGCAGGATTGATGACTTCATAGTGAGTGCCTGCCACATACATGGCGGGCTGGGCGAGCGCAGTGGCGGCGCCGGTCAGCATCAGCGCCAGAGCGAGGAAAGGTTTGATGAGCAATTTCATGTTGGTCCCCTGGTTGGTGTGTTCTCTTACGGGTAAAAGCTCTTACGGGTAAAAGCTGCGTTACGGCGCCCTTGACGACTATTGCCTGGCGACTATTGCCTGGCGACTATTGCCTGACGACTACTGGCTAAGGACTCATGGCGGCGCGGAGCGCGGAGTATGCCACAAGGCCAATGAAAAGGGTGCACGTGGCACCCTTATATAGACGGCGGATGAATCTCACCTGAACTGCTTCAACGGCGAATACCAAACACGAAGGAGGCTAGCGCGGCGATTTCGCTGTCGTTGAGGCGGGCGGCGATGCTGCGCATCACTTCGGCCTGGTCGTTGCTGCGCTCGCCTGCGCGGAATGCCTTCAATTGCAGTTCGGTATAGGCGGGATCCTGGCCGCTCAGCGCCGGGAAGCCCGCGGTATCCAGGCCGCCGCCGTCCACGGCGTGGCAGGCGGCGCAGGCGGCTACGCCAATGCTGGCGTTGCCAGCCCGGAACAGCACTTCGCCCTTCTTGTGCAAGGCGGGGTCCACCGCGCCGAGCGGCGCGCTCTGGCTGGCGTACCAGGCGGCGATGTCGGCCAGATCCTGTTCGTTGAGGCTGGCGAGCATACCGGTCATCAGCGGTACCGCGCGCTCACCGGCTTTGATGTCATGCAATTGCTTCAGCAAATAATGCTCGCCTTGCCCGCCCAGCTTGGGGACGTTGGGCAGTTTGCTGTCGTTGCCGCCTTCGCCATGGCAGGCGAGGCAAATGGCTATTTTGCCTTTGCCCGCCTGGGCAGAGCCGGTCTGAGCCAGGGCCGGAGTAGCGACGGCGGTGACCAGCACGGCGGCGACAACGCTTTTCACGAGTGAATGAATGATCACAGTAGCGATACCTTTACTGAGCGTGGATTCTTGGAAATTGGGCGCCCGCTGCAAGCGCGAACCGGGCGGGGCGGGGGGCTATGCTAGAATCCCCCGGATTTTGAGCGGGCGGATTATACCCCAAGCCCTGCCCAAGCCCAATCAACGCTTGCTCTGCTCTTGCAGAACAAGCCCTGGAACGCCAATGCCAGACGCCACTCCATCCCGCGGCCTCGACTACCAGCAGGCCAGTTACCACATCAGCGCCCCCACGCTCGACCTGTGCCCCGCCGACAGTGTGGCGGAGGTAGCCTTCGTAGGCCGCTCCAACGCAGGCAAATCCAGCGCCATCAACGTGTTGACCAACCAAAACAAGCTGGCGCGCACCAGCAAAACGCCGGGGCGCACGCAGTTGTTCAACTATTTCACGCTCACGCAAGGGCGCTACCTCGTGGACCTGCCCGGCTTCGGCTATGCCAAAGTGCCGCCCGAGATGAAGCGCAAGTGGCAACAGGCCCTGGAGCGTTATCTGCAAGAACGCCAGGCGCTGCAAGGCATCGTGTTATTGATGGACATCCGCCATCCGCTCAAGGAACTCGACGAGGTTATCGTAAGCTGGTGCCGCAAAGCCGAAATGCCGCTGCACGTGCTGCTCACCAAAGCCGACAAACTGAACTTCGGTGCCGCCAAAAACACGCTGCTTCAAGTAAGTAAGCGTTTACAATCTCCGCTCTTCAGTGTGCAGTTGTTCTCGGCTTTGAGCGGGCAGGGCGCCGATGAACTGCGCGCGCGGCTTGATGGTTGGCTGTCGCCGCCAGCAGATTGAGCAAAGCTTCTGGGGGCGTGGGGAAATATTTAGAGCCCGCTCCAATACTGAGAGCCTCTGGTGGTCCTAGCTCTTATTCAGGGGACGCCCGCAAGTACATCCATGTAGGGCTCGGTTCGCGCCATCCCTGGCGCTCAACGCCCCTGAATAAGAGCTAGGACCACCAGAGGCTTGCATCTCGCTTCAGTGCTCCGCACAGGTGTTAAAAACGTTTATTCATGCGTAACTCATCTGCTCAACGGCTCGCAGCCGGTAGCCCGAGCACCCATCCGGGGGCGTTGAGCGCCAGGGATGGCGCGAACCGAGCCCTACATGGATGTACTTGCGGGCGTCCCTCGGATGGGTGCTCGGGCTACCGGCTGCAACAGACTCGATGCGGAAACTAGGGAACTACCCGGAGGTAAATCAAACAACGATGAACTACATTGAAGGAAGTGACTTTTTCGAGACACTTGGCAAAGCCTGAAAAGAAAAGTTGCGGGCCCTGACCGTAGGAGAAGACAGTCAGGGCCCGGCGTCTCCTGGTAGCCCCAGGAGAGATCTCTCAAATAGCAGCCTGGGAAAATCGGGGAGAAAAACCAAACTGCTGTGGTGATAGACATGGCGCTTGGCGCGAAGTTCATTCGGTTTTAAGTTTTTTTTCGATAAATCGCAACTTTCCCATGCGCACACGGTGACACGCGCGAAATAAGGCTCAATGCGCCTCATCCCAGGACGCGCCCCAGCCCAGATCCACCACCAGCGGCACGCGCAGCGAGGCAGCTGACATCATGCGGAAACGCACGCCGTCCTTGAGCAGGTCGAGATCAGCGGCGCCTACCTCGAACACCAGTTCGTCATGCACCTGCAACACCAGCTTGGCATCGAGCCGCGCCACCTTGAGCCATTGGTCGATGTCGATCATGGCTTGTTTGATGATGTCGGCGGCGGTGCCTTGCATCGGCGCATTGATGGCCGTGCGTTCCGCCGCCCGGCGCAGGTTGGGGTTGTTCGCCTTGATGTCGGGCAAGTAGAGACGGCGGCCAAACAGCGTTTCCACATAGCCTTGCTCGGCGGCAAGCGCGCGAGTGTTGTCCATGTAATCGCGCACGCCAGGGTAGCGCTGAAAGTAGCGGTCCACGTAGTGCTGCGCCTCGACCCGGCCAATGCCCAGTTGATTGGCGAGGCCAAATGCCGACATGCCATAGATAAGGCCAAAGTTGATGGCCTTGGCGCTGCGGCGCTGATCGCCGCTCACACCCTCGAGCGGCAGGCCAAAAATTTCCGCCGCCGTGGCGCGATGCACGTCGAGTCCCTCGGCAAACGCGCGCACCAACCCGGCATCGCCCGACAGATGCGCCATGATGCGCAACTCCACCTGCGAATAGTCGGCCGCCAGCAGCAGCTTGCCCGGCGCGGGAATGAAGGCGGTGCGAATGCGGCGGCCTTCTTCGGTGCGGATCGGGATGTTCTGTAAATTGGGTTCGGTGGACGACAGCCGCCCCGTCGCCGCCACGGCTTGCTGAAAGGTGCTGTGGATGCGGCCAGTGGTGCTCTGGATGTCGAGCGGCAGTTTGTCGGTGTAGGTGGACTTGAGCTTGCTGAGCCCGCGCTGTTCGAGAATCACGCGCGGCAGTTCATAGTGCTGCGAAAGTTCCTGCAATACCGGCTCGGCGGTGGAGGGCTGGCCTTTGTCGGTCTTGGCGATGATGGGGTACTGCAATTTTTCAAAAAATAGCTTCTGCAATTGTGCGGGCGAACTGAGGTTGAATTCCTCGCCCGCAAGCGCAAACGCTTGTTTTTCCAGTTCGACCAAGCGCCGCGTCAAGTCCTCGCTCTGCCGCGCCAGGCGTTCCACATTGACGCGGATGCCGGTGGCCTCCATGCGCGTCAACACCGGCACCAGCGCAATTTCGAAATAACGGTAGACCTCGGCCAGCGCGCCCGTATCGCGCAAGTTACGCTCGAGCAGCAGCGCCAAACGATGCGCATAATCCGCGCATTTGCCCGACCACGCGCCAGCATCCGCCACGCTCAATTGCGCGAAAGTGAGCTTATTGCGGCCCTTGCCCAGCAATTCATCACGCGGCGGCAAGGTGAAACCCAACTCGCGCTCGGCGAGTTTTTCCAGCGTGTGCCGATGCGCCACGGAATCCAGCACATAGGATTGCAGCATGGGATCGTAGCGGCGGCCACGCAGTGCGATGCCATAGCGGCGCAGCACGTGTGAGATGAATTTCAGGTCGTGGCCAATTTTGTAGAGCGCCTGGTTTTCCAAATGCGGCTTGAGCGCCTCCAGCACCTGTTCCGGCGCCAGTTGCGCCGCGCTGCCGAGCAGATCGTGGCCAAGCGGAATGTAGACAGCGGCGCCAGGCGTCCAGCACAGGCTAAGACCTATCAACTGCGCCTGCATGAAGTGCGCGCCATCGGTTTCCACTGCCAGTGCCACGCGCGGCGCGGCGCCGAGCGCCTGACACAGCGCCGCGAGCGCCTTGGCATCGGTGATGAACTCGATTTGCGTTGGCGCCGGCAACGCGGCAATGGCCGCGAGCGGATCGCTGGCCGTGGCATTTTGTACCGTAGATTCCACGTTGGCGGTGTGCGGCGCGACGCCTTGTTCTTCCAGCTCACGCACCCAGGTGCGAAATTCCAGTTCCTGGAACAGCCGCAGCAGTTCGGCTTGATCCGGCGCCGTGTGCGCCAGTTCGCGGGGGCCAAAGGGCAGCGCTACATCGCACTTGATGGTGGCGAGCTGCACCGATAGCTCAAGCTGAGCGAGATTGGCGCGCAGATTTTCGCCAGCCTTGCCCGGCACTTCCGCGGCGCGGTCCATCAAGTTTTGGACCGATCCGTATTCTTGCAGCCATTTCACCGCGGTCTTGGGGCCAACACTGGGAACGCCGGGAATGTTGTCCGCTTTGTCGCCCATCAAGCCGAGGTAATCGACGATGCGTTCCGGCGGCAACCCGAACTTGGCTGCCACGCCTGCGACATCGAGGCGTTCGTCGGTCATGGTGTTGAGCAGGGTTACGTGCTCGTTGACC
>JAIRJU010000081.1 GCA_031260485.1 Pseudomonadales bacterium
GGCGCCCGCACAGGTCACTGTGGGCGAGCAGTTCAGTGCTGTGCTGCGTGTCAGCAGCCAGCAGGCGTTGAAAAGCATGCCGCTGTTGCTGGAGTTCGATCCCAAGGTGTTGCAAGCCATCAGTGTGCAGGAAGGCGACTTCTTCAAGCAGAACAAAGCTCAGACCAATTTCAGCCAACGAGTCGATCCCGGCCAGGGCAAGGTGTTCGTGGCCTTGGTTCGCCAGTCTAGTGCGGGCAATGACGTCGGCATCAATGGTTCGGGCGACCTGGTGACCGTGAATTTCCGGGCGCTCAAGCCTGCGCCGACGACCCAGGTCCAGGTGCTTTCTGCGACGCCGGAGCCTGTGCCTGGCGGGCTGATGGCGGTTCCTGTCGATCACGTTCTGCGCGTGGTGCCATGAGGTTGGCTGGTCGCAGATACGTGCGCGGTTTCACGCTGATTGAACTGGTGGTTACGCTGTCCATCATGGCGGTGCTGGCGCTGGTGGCGGTGCCTATGGCCCAGTTGTCGGTACAGCGCCAGAAGGAGCATGAATTGCGCATCGCGCTGTCCGCCCTGCGCGATGCGCTGGATGCTTACAAGCACGCTTCGAACCAGGGGCGAATTGCCACGAAATTGGGTGATTCTGGCTATCCGCACACGCTGCGTGAATTGTCGGATGGCGTCGAAGATCAGCGCAGTCCGACAAAGCAGAAACTGTACTTTCTGCGCCGCCTGCCTGCCGATCCCATGGCGGCACCCGGTTCGGAGGAGAAACCGGAAGAAACCTGGGGGCTGCGCAGCTATGAGTCGCCGCCCGACGATCCACGCGAAGGAGAGGATGTCTTCGATGTCTACAGCAAATCAACAAAGACAGGCCTCAATGGCGTACCTTACCGGCTGTGGTGATCGGCGACGCGCCTTGATGCGCATCTGCGGATTCACGTTGATCGAATTGATCGTCGTTATGGCTATCCTCGCGCTGTTGATGACCATCGTGCTACCCCGCTACTTCGGGGCACTGGATCGTTCCAAGGACGCGGTGCTGCGGGAGAACTTGAAGGTTCTGCGCATCACACTGGACAAGTTCTACAGCGACAAGGGGCGCTACCCCGATTCGCTGGACGAACTGGTGACGGAAAAATACCTGCGCTCTGTACCTGTTGATCCCATCACGGAGACGGACCGAAGCTGGGTGCTGGTGCCCCCGCACGAGCAGGCCATCGGAGGCATTGCCGATGTCAAAAGCGGTGCATCTGGGCAAAGCAAGGACGGCATGGTCTATGGCGTCATGTAGCGGCAGGTGGCGTGCGTGGTGCGTGGCGCAGGGTGGGTTCAGCTACCTGTGGGTGCTGCTGCTGGTTGCGTTCATGGGCGTAGGTTTGGCAGTGGCCCTGGAATTTGATACCACTGCGGTGCAGCGCGACCGAGAGCGTGAACTGATCGCGATAGGCCGCCAGTTTCGTACGGCGATCGGCAGTTACTACGAACTCCAGCAGGTGGCAGGCAGAGGCCAGTACCCGGCGTCTTTGGACGATCTTTTGAAGGACAACCGAACGCCAGGCATCCGTCGGCATCTGCGGCGGGTTTTTGTGGACCCGATGACGGGCAAGGCAGAGTGGGGTGTGGTTCAGGTGAACGGCAGAATCGTCGGGGTACATTCACTCGCCGAGCGTACACCTATCAAACAATCAGGCTTCGAGGCCGAGGAGATGGGCTTGGCCGGCAAGAAGGCGTATGCGGAATGGTTGTTCACCTACCCGGCCAATCTGGCCGTGCAGCCAGGTTCCATGCAGAACTTGGATGCCCTGCCCATACCCAATCAAACAACCATGCCCGGAATGTCCGTTCCGTCCAACCCATTGGTGACGTCCGGCACGGTACCCCTGCCAACCGCCCAGCCACTGGAGGCCAAGTAATGATTGTCAACAGAATATTTGCTCCGTATGCTCTCGGAGCGGGCATCGCGCTGGTCATGCTGGCATGTGGCGACACGCACGCCCAAGTACGCCGCGGTGGAGAGATTCCTATCGCACTGGAGAACGTCACGCCCTCTACTGGCATGTGTCGGCGTGACGATGTAGCTATCGCACAGACCATGGCAGCGGCAAAGGAAATCGTCCCCGCCCTCGAATGCGCCATGTCCGTCGAAGAGGTTCGCAAGGCCATGACCAACCCGGTCACGCAACTGGTGGACTTACGAACTCCTGCTGAATTCCGCATTTTTCATATCGACGGTGCGCTGAACCTCAGCTTGCCGCAACTGCTGACCAAGCCTTACTGGCGAGACAAGCCAGTTGTGCTGACCGGCAACGGTAAGGGCGAAATCGAACTCTACCGAGCCTGTTCCCGGCTCAGGCAAAGTGGATACCACCAAGTGCGCGTCCTGCGCGGCGGAATGCCCATGTGGTTGGCGCAACAGCAGCCGGTGGCAGGCCGTGCGCCCGCGCCAGAGCAACTGGCGCAGTTGGCCCCCGTCGAACTGTGGGAAGAAAGCCAGAATGCCCACAACCTACTTGTCGTGGACCCTGGCTTGTCAGCCATGCTGTCCGATTTACCTGGGGCTGTGGCGCTTGCGCGTCCCGATGTCGAGGCGATCCGCGCCGCACTCGAAAAACGCCAGAAAACGCACCGCAATGCGCCCCCGGCCTCTCTGATCTGGGTTACCGAAGCTACACCGGCTCAGATTCAGCAAGTGCAGGATGTCCTGAGCGCCGTGCCCTTGCTCGTTTACGCGCAGGGGCGTGAGCCTTTTCAGCGCCAACTTGCCATCCAACAGGCTGTATGGGCCGCGCAGGCGAAGGGGCCTAAGCGGCTTGGCTGCGGACTATGAGAACTGCAGGGCCGGAGATTCATGGGCGACGCAACGTGCTGCGCGCCGGATTGGCCTGGGCATTCGCTGGGGCCACCGGAAGCGTTTGGAGTGCGACGGGCGGCGTGCAGACAAGGTGCTTGCGCTTTGCGCTCGACATGTGCAATCCTTTCGGACACGCACTGAGCGACCAGCGGGTCTGGTGCTACCTGCCAGCCAGCAATCCAGGCGAGGGACAACGCCTTAGTGACGTGCAGGTCTCCATGCCGCACCAGAAGCTCACTGATCCGCTTGGGCACCAAATACTGCTGTTGGAGTTGGACACGGTTGCGCCTTATGCGCAAAAGCGTGTCAGCGTGACTACGCTCGTCGAAACAGACCCACTCCATACATCCACGGCCTTGAACAACCCAGCCCCTTGGCTCCACGCCGAAAGGTTCATCGAGTCCGACGCGCCGCGCATTCAACGGCTTGCCCGACAGTTGCAAAGCAGCACATCGGCGCTCACGGTGCGCGCCATCTACGAATGGGTGCAAACGAATCTGCGTTATGCGGGGTATATCGCGGAAGACCTGGGCGCGCTTTATGCGCTGGACTCTGGCGGCGGGGACTGCACCGAGTATGCCGATCTGGTCGTCGCGCTGGCCCGTGCGGCAGGTATTCCGGCTCGAATGATAGGCGGGTATGTGGCGGACCGGGACAAGGCAGTTCGCCCGCAGGACTACCACAACTGGGCAGAGGTGTTTTTTGACGGACGCTGGCAGATCGTCGATGCGCAGAAGGAAAACTGGCTGCCAACTCAGGGGAACTATATTGCGTTTCGGATTTATCGAGATATCGCTATCAATTCCATTGGATTGGCGCACCGGTTTCATGTCGGCGGGTCTTTGGCGGTTGTTCTGAAGTGAAACTCAAGCCTCTTTCAAGCCATTTCAGCCCTTTCGGCATGAACGACGTAACCGATCTGCTGGAGCCGACGGATGAGGCGGTTGGCGGTCTTGGTAGCGTCTGCGCGGTCGAAATGGGCGGCACCCAGTTCGTGCCATTCTGTTCCATCGCGCAGCATGTGCCAAGCGGCGGTAAGCATGGAAGCGGCTACGGCGACGATAGCCTTCTTGGCGCCACGGCGGGCACGAATGCGGTGAAACTGCGCCTGCAAATAGCTGCCCTTGACCTTCACGGCGGCCCAGGCGGCCTGGATCAGGGTGGTTTTGAGCCACTTGCCGCCACGGCGCAGACGCGTGGAGCGGCGTTTGCCGGCGCTCTCGTCATTGCGAGGACACAGGCACGCCCAACTCAGCAGATGTCCGGGCGTTTCGAAGCGACTCATGTCGATGCCGATCTCCGAGACGATAACGTGGGCACTGATGTCGCTGACCCCAGGCATGGTGCTCAGCAAACGGGCGGCTTGGCGAAACGGCTCAAGGCCAAGGCCCACCTCCTGCTCCAAAGCGGCGATGGCCGCATCCAGTGCGTCGATGTGCCCCAGGTGCAGCTTGAGCATGAAGCGGTGATGGGCCGTGACGTTGCCGCGCAGTGCTTCAAGCAACTCGGCGCGACTGGCCTTGACTCGGCTGTTGACGCACGAGACGAG